>NZ_JBTHHK010000002.1:0-161229 GCF_054353875.1 Mycoplasma sp. 4013
ATCTAGTTAAAAGAGATTTTAATGATAAAGATTCTAGAGGAATCATCGCTACTGATGTAACATATATCCCTGCTCCTGCAGACCTAAAACTTTTCCAAAACCATATATTTTTATCTGCAATTATTGAACATAAAACTAAAAGGATTTTAGGATATTCAATATCCACCAAAAACAACTTAGAACTTGTTATTGATAACTTTAAAAATATTAAAGATTTTAATCGTGATTCTTTTATAATCCATTCTGATCATGGATATCAATATACTTCAAAATACTATATTGATATGATAGAAAGAAAGAATGGAAAAGTATCATTTTCAAGAGTTGGTAATTCTTTGGATAATAGAGAAATCGAGTATTGATTTTCTTGCTTAAAATCTGAATGACTAAAAAAGGTAGATTATTCAAAAATTACTTTCGATGAATTAAAAAAACTAATACACCAATACATAATTTGATATAATACAAAACGAATTCAATCTGTTTTAGATTGAAAATCACCTCAGCAATATGCAGAGATGATACAATGTTAATTTTCTGTTAATTTTCTGTTAATTTTTATGTCCTTGTTTATTCTATGTAGGTAAAGCAGGAACAGGAGTTTTATTTTTCTTAACTCTTGGTGCAGGTTTTGTATGATGAATAATAGATATCATCATGATAATTTCAGGAAGTTTTACTGATAAATCTGGTGCTTTCTTAAAATGAAGCAAATAAATAAAACCAGTCCATTAATATGGACTGATTTTTATAAAACAAAATAACAATAATAAATTTTACGAATAATTGATAACGAGAAATAAAAAAAATGAATAATATAAAAATCTTTACAAAGGAGGTAAAAAAAATGATATTTTGGATCCAAGCAAGTCGAAAGACGAAAGATATGCGATTATAAAAAGGGTCAAAAAATCAATAAGGATATCGCAAATATTAAGAAAGGAGCGATAATATTATGAATATAAACTTCAAGGATATCTATACATTAAACAAACAATGGTTGAAAACGAGTGAACTAAATTATTAATTTTTGCTTGCATCCATAATAATTATTTCACATTTTGTTATAATAATTAGAATTTGATATTTTTAAGCAAGTTTTTATTTATATTTTGTGAAAAAATATCATAATTTTTATTTTGGATAATATGATATGTATAGATAAAGATTGTGTAAAGTTCTTAAAAATAAATTTAATTTTATAAAAAGTTAATTTTTAGCTAAAAAAATACGAAAAAATTAACTTTTTATAAAATTAGTATATAATAAATATATAAATTAGAAAGGAAACAAAAAATATGTTAAGAGAATCAAACAAAGAAGAAGTTTTATCAGAACTTCAAAAACCAGGAGACAGATTAGTAGTTTTCTATGCCGACTGATGTGGGCCATGTAGAATGTATAAGGGTTCTTTACAAGAGTTAGCAGATAAAGACAATTTTGAAGTTTTAAGAGTTAATATTGATACTCATAGAGCTTTTGCTAAGGAATCAGGAACTGAATCTATACCTTATTCAAAATTATACAGAAACGGAAAACTTGTAAAAGAATTTACTGGTTTTAAACCATATGATGTATTAAAAAATGATATTCAAGAATATTTAAAATAAAGGTATAAAAAATGGTGCCGACAACTGGACTTGAACCAGCGACCCCGTCCTTACCATGGACGTGCTCTGCCTGCTGAGCTATGACGGCAACTTCTGATATTATACCATTTTTAGATATAAAATAAAAGATTAATTTTGGACTTTTATGTCTGTATATTATCTTTTTTACAACTTTTAAAACAGTTAAGAAATGAAATAAATTCTTAACTGTTTTTTGTTAAAGATTTGGTTAATATGACTCAGAAGTAAAATAAATTTCTTGCATCTTTGATTTTGAAACGAATTTTCATTTCTCATAAAGTTTTTTGAGTATTGCATCTATGAATATATCTTTATTTATATCAACTTACTGGTAAAGAAACGATGAGAGTTTAAAAAATCATAATCATAAACGACACCACATCTTCTTAGATCGCTTTAATGTTGAACATCATATTTTTGCAACCGTTACACTTGAGCAAAAACCAACAAAGTATCTAAATGCATTTAATGCTTTGTTCGATTATATTATAGATTTAAAAGATAACCCTGATTTAGCAATTTTTTTAGATGCTGATTTTGATGTAATTAAAAATCGCATCCTAAAAAGAGGTAGAGATGTTGAAATTAAAAACTTTGATTTGAATATAGATTATTTTAAAAGATTACATCAGTTATATCGTCCTTTGTTTGAGAAATTGGTGCAAAAATATAATATTCCTTATAAAATAATTAACACAAATGATTTAGATGACCATCAAGTGTTAAAAGAAGCAACAAAAATTATAGATCGATTTGTTTACGAAAAATAGATATCAGATGATATCTAATTTTTGTCTATTTAAAAATTGATATTTTTAAATATAATTATAAAAAGAAAGGATAGAAATGGACAAAAAAGTACCTATTTTGAGGTTTAATGGATTTGAAGATGAGTGAGAACAACAACTTTTTAAAGATATTTATGTTTTAGGTAAATCTGGTGGGACTCCTTTAACAACAAATAAAAAATATTATTCAGGAAATATACCTTTTTTAACTATTAAAGATATAACAAATTCAGAAAAACTTATAAAAAATACAGAAAAAAGAATTTCTGAAGAAGGTTTAAATAACTCTAACGCTTGATTGGTTCCAAGAAATTCATTAAATATGTCTATTTATGCTTCTATAGGAAAAATAGCGATTAATAAAGAAAATTTAGCAACAAGTCAAGCTATTTTTAGTTTTATTTTAAAAAATAATAAATTGCTTGATTTTTATTTCTATAATTTATTTTTTAAAAATTTTAAAAGACACTGAAATAAAGTATTATCAACAGGAACTCAACCTAATTTAAGTAGCGAGATGGTTAATAAAGCAAAAATTTGAAAATCATCAAATGAAAGAGAAAATATTTTAATAGGAAGCATATTTTCTTCTTTAGATTCTCTCCTTTTGCTTCATCAGCAAAAATATGACTTTTTAATGAACATTAAGTCAACTTTGCTATCTAAAATGTTTCCTAATCAAAATTCAAAATTTCCTAATATTCGTTTTTCGGAATTTACTCACGCTTGAGAACAAGAGCTTTTGGGAGAATATGCTAGTTTTAGAAGAGGTTCTTTTCCACAACCATATGGAAAAAAAGAATGATACAATGGAAAAAATTCAATGCCTTTTGTTCAAGTAATAGATATTAATGATGATTTAAAAATAAATAAAAAAACAAAACAATATATTAGTGAAATTGCTCAACCAATGAGTGTGTTTGTTCCAAAAAACTCTTTGATTGTAACTTTACAAGGAACTGTTGGTAAAGTAGCATTAACCGAATATGATGCTTTTATAGATAGAACTATATTATTTTTTGAAAAATTTAACAAAATAAATAATAAAAATTTTCTTTCTTATATTTTAAGGAATAAATTCTTGCACGAAGAAAAGAGAGCCGGTGGAGCTTTATTAAAAACAATAACAAAAGAAGAGTTAACTAATTTTGATATTTTTACAACAAACATATCTGAACAAACAAAAATAGCTAAATTACTTTTATCCCTAGACTCTTACCTTTCACTTCATCAGCATAAGTCAAATATTCTTAAAAATATTAAGAAGAAATTATTAGAAAAAATGTTTGTTTAAGTTAGAATACACAAAATATTGCAAAATGTAGGATATCAAAACATTCTTTGATATCCTAATTTTCGTGGGTTTTAAAATTTAGATAAGACTTGATATCGATCGCATTACTAGATCGATATCTTTATTTTCTAACTCGTTAATGATATGTAAATAAATTCTTTCGGTAGTATTCATACTAGCGTGCCCGAGGCGCTTTGCAACGGAAGCAATTGATACCCCAGCATATAACAACAATGATGCATGTGTATGTCTAAGAGCATGAATTGTTATCGGTGGAACATTTGCTTTGTTACACCTGCGAATCAAAGTATCATTAATGGTTGAATTGTAAATTCGTTCTTTGAAAACAAAGATAGGTTTTTCCGGATCTAAGTCCTTTATTATCATTGCAAACTGTGATGTTGTCATTCAATCAAGTTGTACCTTGCGAATTGAAGATTTATTTTTTGTAGGAAGAAATCCACCATTTTCTTTATAATTTCAAGTCTTTGATACATTCAAGTTTTGTCTAACAAAATCAAAATCTTTTGGTGTAATAGCCAATGCTTCTGAAAACCTTAATCCTGTTTTAGCTATCAACAAAATTAATCAATCTATGTTTAATTGTGAATCTAATTTTAGTGTTTTAAGAAGCAATTGCAGTTGAAATTGATTAAGATATTTTTGTCTTTTTTCTCTAGGATTTTTTCCTTTAATAACTACCTTTCGAGTCGGATCGCTTTGTAAATAACCATCATCTAGTGCATCCAATATGCAACCCTTAAGATGATGATGAAAATCCATAGTAGTTTGTCTTTCATGGGTTAATGCATATTCGTTTAATAATTTTTGATATACATAGCGATCTAAATTACTTAGTTTAAGATTGGGTGCTAGTTTAATAAGTCATCTTAAGGTTAGTTCATATTTTTTATAACTAACATCCCTTATTGAATCTTTTTTATATACTAAGATTCAGTTTTCAAAAAATTTGTGTAATAGTATATCTGGTTTTCTTTTCATTATTCTCCTTTTAACCCACGGATATTATGTAAAAATCATATTATAGAGATAAAGAAAGAATAAGATATCAAATTATATACTACAACTTTCAATTTATAACTAATCTATCAAAAGAAACATTATACAGAGATTTTAAATTTTTAATTCCTTAAAACTAACAAGTTAAAAAAAGGATATAAAAAATAACCAATGGGGCGGTTGACGGGATTCGAACCCGCGGATGACGGGACCACAACCCGCTGTGTTAACCACTTCACCACAACCGCCATAATCTTGGTTATTGCTAGTATATTATACCGTAAATATCAAAAAACATAGTTTTATAACTATGTTTTTTTATGTCTATTATATAGGTATAAAAATAAAATATGAAATTTTTATACCTATATAATTTTTTTATTTATGATTTTTTCTCTTTAATGTAGGGAATAAAAGCACATCGCGAATCGAATCTTTTTCAGTAAATAACATAGTAAGTCGATCAATTCCAATCCCACATCCACCAGTAGGTGGCATTCCATATTCTAACGAATCAACAAAATCTCAATCTATATCACTTGCTTCGTCATTTCCGTTTTCTTTTTCTTGTAACTGTTCTTGGAATCTTTGCAATTGATCAATTGGATCACTCAACTCAGTATACATATTTGCATATTCTTTGGTATTTATAAATAATTCAGCACGTTCGGTAAATCTTGGATCTTTTGATTTAGCTGTTAAAGGAGAAATTTCAATTGGATGTCCATAAACAAAGGTTGGTTGTATTAAGGTTTTTTCGATTAATTCTTCAAATAGTTCATTTATGATATGACCTAATTTAAAGAATTTTTGTATCTTTACTCCATTGTTTTTTGCTACTTCTATTGCTTGTTCAAGTGAAATATTTCTAAAATCTACATTAGTTGCTTCAGAAACCGCATCTACCATATCTAGACGTTTAAAAGGTTTTGATAAATCAATTTCTACACCTTTATTTATGACTTTTTCTTTACCGAGATTTCTTGCAATTGTTTTCAATAATGTTTCAGTGCGATTCATCATTCCTTCTAAATTAGAGTATGCTTCATAAAACTCTATTGAAGTAAATTCAGGGTTATGTGTAGTATCAATTCCTTCATTTCTGAATATACGTCCAATTTCATAAACACGGTCAATTCCTCCTACTACCAACTTTTTAAGAGGAATTTCTGTCGCGATTCTAAGAACGAATTCTTGATCAAGTGCATTATGATGTGTAGTGAATGGACGAGCAGCAGCACCGGATAAATAATCATTTAAAAATGGTGTTTCAACCTCCATATATTCTAGAGCATCAAAGTATTTACGAATTTGAGAAATAATTTTTGTTCTGGTTCAAAATACATCTTTTACTTCATCATTAACAATTAAATCCACATATCTTTTACGATATCTTTCTTCTACATCACTTAGTCCGTGATATTTATCAGGTAATGGTTTTAATGCTTTTGTAAGTAATTTTATTTGTGTTGCTTTAACAGTCACAGCACCTGTGTTTGTCTTCATCACACTACCTTCAACATAGATAATATCACCTAAATCTAAGGTATCAACTAATTTTGCTAATTGTTCATCTTGTTTTTTATTAAAATATACCTGCATCTTTCCGTGATAGTCTTTCAATAAAATAAAAGGTCCACGCATAGTCATAATACGTCCTGCGATAGCAAGAAAATGCGGTTTTTCTTCAAGATGTTCTTTTGTTACATTTGAGTATGCTTTTTCAATATCATCTGAATAAGAAAGTTCTTTTAGGTTATCAGCTTTAGCAAATGCTTCAACTCCTAATTGTTCATATATTTGTAGTTTTTTTCTTCGAATTTGTTCTTGTTCACTATATTTTTCCATTAATTTCTCCTTTTTATTTATTTTATCAAAATCTTTATAATTATTGATAAAAAACGGCAAAATGCCGCTTTATAATTTAAAACTGGTTTTGCATACTTTTTCTAACGACTCTTCACCGTGTTTTAAAGCAAACTCTTTCACTTGTTGTTTTACTTTTGAACTTGCCCCATAAGCAAATTCATAATTTCATTCACTTCTTTGTTTATTCATATACTCTATTAAATAATAACGAGCTATTATGGATGCGCACGCAACAGATAAATTTATAGATTCGGCTTTTTTTTGATAAATAATATCAATATCTTTTTTATCAAGATCATTAAATAAATTTATTTCATTAAATTTTTTTTGATACTTTAAAATAGAGTTAAAAGTTGAATATTGATCAACTAATACTGCAAAATCTTTTACATTTATATTGTTATATTTGTCAAAAAAATGTTCTAAACAATGCATATGAATAAAATATTTGATTTCATTTGCATTATATTTTTTTGATACTAACTTATTATAACCACTCTGAGTGAGTACGTATTTGGTATATGGAATCTTTTTTATCAATTCCTTTGCTAATATCTGGATTCTATTATCAGTTAATAACTTTGAATCCTTTATACCTAATTCAGTTGCTCATAAATGTAAATTATTAGGTAAAAATGCACAAACACCTATGACTGGGGTGAAAAAATCACCTACTCCTGTTTCATCTATACCTATTATCTCCTTATTTTTATATAATTGATTAAAAACATCAAGTAATCTCACTAATCTTCCTCTTGACTTCTCTTTCTGCGTTTTTCATTAGATTTAGCTTTTTCAAGTTCTGGATTATCTAAAAATTTATTTATATATCAACCTACTCCACCATCTTTGTTTGTTTTTGCAATCTTTACGGTCGCATATCTTTTTACTTCTCTAGTTGAATTTCCCATAGCTACAGAAACATTAGCAACCTTAAACATAGGAACATCATTAAAACCATCTCCTATTGCAACTGTATTCTCAATTTTTACATCATAGTAACGAATCAACATACTCAATGCTTTCCCTTTGTTAGCAGTAATATTAGTCATATCAAACACAGGACTTAATCCTTCCCCTTTTGACCAATATGAAAACTCTGCTAAATCGCCATATCTTGATTTTAAGTATTGCCTTAATGATTCAACATCTGTTGTTTTTTTCACATCAAAAATTATTCCTGTTGGCATTAAAGGTATTTTATGAAAGTCTAAACCTATTTTTAATTTTGCTGTTGTAGAAAATCCAAAAACTTTTTCTAAGTCTTCATCACGATGTTGTAATTGCACTCAATCTGGTCCTTCAATTGCAATATTAGAAACTTCCTGCTGGACTTTTTCATCACCTAAAATATAAAGAGCTTCATTTAAGTTTAAATATTTTATATAAGGGATAAAACTTTCATCATAAGGTCTGTGAATGTGTGCTCCATTATAATTAGAAACAACAGTATCCAATTTTAATGCCTCATAAATACTTTTAGTACTTCTTCATGGTCTACCTGTTAAAATACATACAATATGACCTTCTGAAACAGCACGATTTATTGCATTTTTTGTTTGTTCGTGCACTTCCCCGGTAGCACTGGATTGCAATGTTGTACCATCTAAGTCAATGGCAAATAAATATGTTTCCTTATCCATTTTTCTCCTTTTTTATCTTGTTTATAGTTAAATAATTAAATATATTAAATTATACACATTTTTGTTGAGATTTTGGATTTAAAAAATCCAGCTGATAAACCGTGTACTTAGTAGTTGGAAACATATATCGCAATATGACCAATTTTTTTTACGTGACCAGCTCAGGAGAGTTGTACGCTCTAATCACGGCTTATATGTTATTTATCAATAACTTTTATAATAAAAATTCTATACACAAATAACAATATTTCAAAATTACTAGAAATGTTAAATTAGATTCTTACTGGAGGTACGATGCTGCTGATGCTAGCGAGTTTAATAAAGCATCATCTAACTATTTATTTACTTATTTAAATGCTATTTATGCTAAAAATGATTTAGAAAAGATAAAAAGAATTAATTATAAAAAAGAACTTGCTATGAATAACAAAGCAAAAGCAAAAGAAAATATTAAAAGGTGTTGGGTAAATAGTATTATAAGTATAAATGCATATTTCTTTTCCATAAAATTTGCAGATATAAAAAGTTTAAATGACTTTTTATATCATTTTCTAAACTCTTTTTCTCATTTATTATAAAATAAAAATGTAAGAAATCGTATACTTAATTAATTTCTTACAAAATATTATGATAAGGAGATATTATATTGAAAAAAAAGATTAAAAAAATTATTTCTTTTGGAACCTTATTTTTTGGTTCTATTGTAACTTTTGCTGCAATTGGTTTAACAAATACAACAAAAATAAATAAAAAACCTTGATATCTTGAATATCAGAGTAAAAAAGTTGAAATTCGTATAAATAAAAATGGTGAACTTTTCAATTCAGTGAGAAATGTTGCTGTAAATAATAATTTTGAATTAAAACTTTTATTAAACTTTGATGAAAAACCTAATTCTGTTTATGATGAAAATTGGGTAAAAGATAAAAACATTGAATTTATAGAAGCAATTAAAAAGAAAAGATTAAATTTTAAAAAATATCAAATAAGTTCGATGATGCCAATTGTTTGATTTTATTTTGATGATGAAATTCAAAGAAAAAATTTCATTAAAAGCATTATAGATGAAAAAGAAATTTATAAAGGTATAATTTTCCCTAATGAAATACAAAATAAGCGGTTATCTTATAATAATAAAACAGATTGGGATGTGTATTTCGATCGTGATATAACAGTAGATAATACAAAAGATTTAGAAATAGTCAATTTCAAAAAACAAAAAGAAAGAGAAGATAACAGATATTATAATAATGTAGGAAATATAGGTGTTTTAGAATCAAATGGTATGATAGATGAAGGAAAATTACAAAATTTTCAAAAGTTTGGGATTAAATTATACAATGTATCAAATTCAAATTATAGACATCATGCTAATGAAGTTTCAAATGTTGCTGTAGGTGATCGTGGTTATGATAGATATTCAAAACTTTTCTTTTCTACATTTATTAATGATTCTCAATGACAAACAGCCATAGAATGAATGGTTAAAGAAAACGGTGTTAGAGTTATAAACCATAGCTATGGACCAGAAAAAGATGAATATAGAAGAACATACAATGAAAATAATTTATTTTTGGATTACATATCAAGAAAATATGGAGTTGTAAATATTTTTTCTTCTGGTAACGGGAATGATGAAAAACAAACAGAAAATGAATGAATAAATGGTGATTTACTCTCTTTTAATGACATAGTTGTAGGTGCATTAGATTATAACCAGCAAACAGATAAACCGACTGAAACAATTGCTAAATATTCAAATTATTTATTACCGGATAAGTATACAAATCTTTCAAAACCTAATGTTGTAGCTCCAGGATATTTATATAGAAGATGACATAAAAGCGAAAATGGTATTTGAGAAAAATTTGGTGTTGATGGTACAAGTTTTGCTGCACCAGTAGTCACTGGTTTAGTCTCAACTCTGCTAAGAGAAAAAACATTTTTAGATAATGATAAAAACCGATTACAAGCTATAAAAGCCATTATAGGTGCTTCTTCAAGAAAACCAAATGTTAATAATTTAGAGTATAAGTCAAACGGATATTCAACTGTCTATGGTTCAGGAATAATAGATTTTGAAAATATGTTAGTTGCTTCAAATAACTTAGTTACAAAGCAGGTGTCAAAATCGGATAAAGATTTTGTTCTATCAACAAAAGAATTTTATGTGCAATCAGGTAAAAAAATCAAAGGTGCTAGTTCTTGATTATTCAATTCTGGTTTACTAAAATCGCCAGAGAACTTACCAACATATAATGCGAATGTAAATTGATGATGATTTCTAGGGATTCTTGGTGGAGTAATAGCTAATTCCATCGAAGGTTCAAGGTTAAGCAAAGAAAAAGCAGAATGATATGATACTCATATAGATAACCAAAGACTTAATCTAAAAACAGTCAATACTAAGCAAGAAGATAAATTATTTTCAGACTACGATTTATATCTAGAGAAAAAAGATAGTAATGGAAATTGATTTGTAGTAAAAAGTATAACATCAGTTAAATCAAATGATGAAATATTAGAATATACAACAGCAGAGTCAGGTACATACCGCTTGAAAGTTAAAAAATATTCTGATGCATTGTTTGATAATTCAATCGATGATAGTTTAGCATTAACATATACAGTTCAGGATAAATAAGATGAAAAAGTTCAAAAAAATCTTTTTTCCTTTTTCTTCTAGTTTGATTTTCTTTATGACAGCCTGTTCTACTGCTAAAACATCAGATGTTAAAGTAGAAAAGAAATATAATTTAGAAGATATAGAAAAATTTCGTTCCCTAATTAATAAATATAACAACGAAAATGGTATTAAATCAATTTATGATGAATACTTTTCAGATTTATGAAGAGATAATAAAGAAAATAACGGTAAATTTAAATACTTATTAAATAATAGATATGAAATTATTACTTCCGAAAATGAATTAAAAGAAAAGTTTTTAAATAAATTTACATTAGAATATATCAAAAAATATTATCATATAGATCATTTTGTTATGAATCTTAGTTTTGATGTAAATACATTAACAAAAGAAAAATTAGAAAAAATGAACCGAGAAAAGTTTCAAGAGACCTTTTTGGATAACCAAGATATAAGTGAGTTCTTTAAAAATAAAAATTTGTTAATATATGAAAGTTGAGTCAGTCATGCTACACAAAAGAGTACTCTTGTTGCCGATTATAAAAATAATAATAAAACAAATTTACATTTCAATATAGTTGACTCAGATGACTTAGGATTTGTAATAAATATACCTCTTTATGTAGGGATTAAATACTTAAAAATGGAAGTAAAGTATCTTAATAAATCCGATACTATAACCATTTCCCCTTTAATGAACCTAGAACAAAACAAAGATTTTTACGAATACCTTAAAAAGTTATACAAGGAAGAATAAAATCAAAATAAGAACATTTTTATGATGTTCTTATTTTGATAAACTTTGATTTTGCTTTAATATCCTGATTTTGATTGGTTTCCTTCTACTATCGCAACTGATCTAGATGTTCCAAATCGCGATGCCCCTGCTTGATGCATTTGAATCAGGTCATCTAATGAAGAAATTCCGCCTGCTGCTTTGATTTGTAATTTGTCTCCTGCTACAGATTTCATTAATTCAATATCTTTTAAATTCGCTCCACGAAAACTAAATCCAGTAGATGTCTTAATAAATTCTGCTCCAGATTTTAGCACTATTTCTGTAGCTTTTTTAATTTCTTCTTCTGTTAATAAAGCAGTTTCGATAATAACCTTTAAAATTTTATTTCCACATACTTCTTTAACTTTCTTAATATCATTTAAAACATATTCATAATCTTTTTGTTTAAAGCGACCTACATTGATTACCATATCAATTTCATCAGCACCATGATCAATTGCAAGTTTTGCTTCTTGTGCCTTTGCTTGTGTTATCATTGCTCCTAGTGGAAAACCTATAACACTGGTAATACCTACATCGCTTTTTTGCAATTTTTCAGAAGCATACTTAACTCATGATGAATTCACACATACGGTTTTAAATCCGTATTTTTTGGCTTCATCAATAAGTTTATTAATATCTTTTTCGGTTGCTTCTGCTTTCAAATAAGTATGATCAATCATCTTGTTATAATTCATTTTTACCTCATTTTATCTAAAATTATTTTATTTTCTACGGGTGTTTTATTAATCCGATATCCTTGCATTAATTCATTTACAAGGGTTGGATCAATAGGTTTCGATGAAGATAGGGTGAAAAGTTTATATCCTGGACGAACCAATTCATTTGTTTTTTTATGAATTGTGATTCCGGCATCAAAATCTATGCTATCTTCTTTGGTTTTTCTTCCGGCACCAAGTTTCATAGCTACGATACCGAATGTTAAACTATCAAAAATTTCCATATATCCATCGATTTGATTAAACACATGTAATTGGTATTTAGGTTTTCAAAACTCATCACTTTGCAACTTATTCACATCACCATTTTGTGCTTGCACAAAGTCATAAAACTTTCTTAATGCACTTCCATCTGAAATCACTTTTTGTATTTTTTGCAATGCATCAGTTTCATTAATAGCTATTTTTGCTTGTTGTAAAATGGTTGCACAAGAAGAAAAAACAAGTTCATTAAAGTCATCTGGTCCTTGTCCTTGCAAAGTTTTTATTGCTTCTAAAACTTCGTTTTTATTCCCTATTTCTCTTCCAATTGGCCGATTCATATTAGTTATTTCAACTCTTACATCTACATTTAACTCTTTACCAATATCAATCATCCGTTTAGAAAGTTCCTTAGCACTTTCTAAATCTTTCATAAATGCACCATTCCCGCATTTTACATCTAATAAAATTGCATCAGCTCCTGTTGCAAGTTTTTTAGACATAATTGATGATGCAATTAATGGAATCGATTGAACAGTTGCAGTTACATCCCTTAATGCATATAATTTTTTATCAGCAGGAACTAATTTAGCACTTTGTCCGATTATGGCGATTTTATGTTTTGTAACTTGCTCAATAAATTGCTCATAAGTTAATTCGATGTGAAAATCAGGGATGGATTCAAGTTTATCAACAGTTCCACCTGTATGTCCTAGTCCTCTTCCGCTCATTTTTGCTACTGGTGCTCCGCAAGCTGCAACTATAGGTGCAACTGCTAATGTAGTTTTATCTCCAACTCCACCTGTAGAATGTTTATCTACCTTGATTCCAGGTATCATAGATAAATCCATAACTTCACCTGAATGCATCATATATTTAGTCATTAATGCAGTTTCCTTAGTGGTCATAGAATTAAAAATAACTGTCATTAAAAATGCACTCATTTGATAATCTGGTGTGCTTCCGTCTACATAAGAGTTAATTAAAAACTTAATTTCTTCTTCATTAAGTTCTAAATTGCGTCTTTTTTTATCAATAATATCAACTACACGCATTTTATCTCGCTAATTTTAAAGCAATTTCCATCATTTTTGTAAATGAATTTTGACGTTCATTTGCACTTGTTTCTTCGTGAGTAATTAAATTATCACTAATTGTTAACAAACATGCCGCTTGTTTACCTGTTGCTTGTGCATTAGTAAATAATGCATATGATTCCATTTCTACACAAAGGGCACCCGATACATCAATTCTTTTTTTAAGTGGTACAGATGTATAAAATACATCAGATGAATGTACTCTTCCTTTATTAATTTTAGTTCCTAAATCAGAAGCAATCTTTTCTATTTCGGAATTTAATTGAAAACTTGGTTTAGCAATGTGATCATTTTCGTTTAAAACAAGTTTTCTAAACGAATTATTGTCTGCATATGCTTCAGTTGCTAAAACAACTTCATATAAACCCAAATCCTCTTTATATGCTCCTGCAGACCCAATTCTTATAATGCGATCTACATCATAGAATTTAAATAATTCATAAGAATAAATACCAATTGATGGACAACCCATTCCGCTTCCTGCAATTGTTACAGGTTTTCCTCTATAAGTTCCAGTATACATAAACATATTTCTGATTCAGTTAACTAATTTATAACCTGGATCTAAGTATTTTTCTGCGATAAATCTAGCTCTTAAAGGGTCACCAGGCATAATAACTGTCTTAGCAATATCCTCTTTAGCTGCTCTAATGTGTGGTGTCATAAATCCTCCTTATATGACAAATTACTATAATAATTTTATCACTATTGATTTTTTCTTAAAATATTATCTTATTTTATAGTATAATATTATTATGAAAATGTTTTCTTAAAAATTGAAGAAAAATTATATTTTTTATTTTTATGAAACAAGAATGTGGAACATATTTATATTATATATACTGCAAAAGGTAAAATTTGTCCAATAAAGGCACATTTAAAAAGATTAAATATAATTAGTCTTTTAAATGTGCTTGACACAGCACTTAATCATTAAAAAATGATAGTAAGGAACATTTATGAAAAAGAGATTTTTATTTACAGGTGGAATGGTGCTGCTTACAGCAACTGCTATAACTGCTTCTTGCACAGCTTCACCAAGCAATTCAAGCGAGCATCTCCCCCCCCCATTCAGCTCAGTTAATAGTTAAATCGCAGCGTGATAAATCTGATTTTTTTATTCCAGCGAATGAAAAAATTCGATATGTTGCAATTGGTGATTCAATTACAGAAGGATTTGATGGAACATTGTTAAGATCATATCCTGGTAAAAAAGAAGCAGATGGAAGCATCTCTGGTGTTTCATATCCTGCTTATTTAGCGAGACTTTTAAACCAGAATAATCGTGTAGATGACTTTGAAAACTTCGCTATTTCTGGTTCAAGATTACTAGATTGACTTCGTTTATTTAATATCCCTTATCAAAGTGGAATACCATATGAAAATAAGAATGAAATTACAATTTTTGGTAAGGATTGAAAAACATATGCACAAAAAGTTAAAGCAAAATTAAAGGATGCTAACTTAGTTACATTCTCACTTTCTGCTAATGATATGTTGTTTTTACTTTTCCAACAAGCATCCAAAGATGATGTTGTAAAAATTGTTAAAAAATACTTAGCAAAACAAGCAATTGCTGCTGATGTCGTAGCATTTTTTACCAAATTACTTAATGATGCATTAAGAGAAACACAAAAAAGATTATTAACTTTTGTTTCAAACCTTAGAACATTTGCCCCAAATGCAAACATCAATATTATTAGTTATCCAACCCCGATGTTTGGAATGGCCAATATTTTAAGGGATTATGTTAATAAATTATTAGGTGGTAATTTTGATATTTCACCATTTGATTTTCTTATTAACCACCTTAATAACGGACTTAAAGAGGCTGCAAAACGTGCTAATATAAACTTCATTCAAGCAGTTAATGCTGATTATTGAAATCATAATGTAACTAAGTTTACTACCTTATTCTTTGATATTCACCCTAATATCTTTGGTTACAAAAAAATCGCAATGGATATTTATCTTAAGATAACTAATCCATCATTAAATGTTAATGATTATAAAAACTATGATTTTTCACAACAATACTTAAACTTAGATGCTGATACTGCTAAATATGAAATTCAAGTAAAGGAATCGAATGCTAAAGTTCTTGGTTTTAACACTGATGCTTACTTAAAAACTCGCACTAAACAAGAACAAGAAGTAGCTTCCGAAAGAAAAGTTTCTAACTTTAGCACCAGAATCGGTGAGTTAACTAACGACTTACTTGAAGGTGCTAAAGATGCGTTTAACTTCTTAGCCACTAATTCTACTTATAAACAACTTGATCCAAACGGACTTTTAATTAACTTATTGAATCAAAAACTTAGCAGTGGAAAAAATGGTAAAGATTCAATTATTGATACTATTATTAATGCTAAAACAATTAAAAACATAATCTATAACACCGAATCTGCTCTTTCAGAACTGCGTGCAAAGGGACAATTAACTTTAGATAAAGTTGCTCCGGTATTTAAGGATGCAGTCTTCAATATTGAAAACCTTGCTTTATTAATTGCTTCGCTTTCACAAAGTGAACTAGTAACAGAACACAAAGATCAGCTCGCTGTTGCTTTAAAAACAATCTTAAAAAACTCTTTAAGTGTTTTCAAAGACAAGATTTCAGGATTTTTAAATTCTAAATTACAAGAAAATCTAAGTGATTTTAACTTCACAAAAGATGATTTAAATCAACTTTCGCAAGCATTTATTTCATCACAATACCTTAAAAACTTAATAGATTTATTAATCGATTCATTTATCTTAAATCCAAGTAAATTCACTGAAGTTAAAACCCTACCTGATATCATTCGGGCTTTATTTAGTGATGAAAATCAAAATCAACAAATTACAGCTAATGTAAATAATCTCCTTATTGAAGTTCTTTCAAATCCGAAACTTAAGAAAATTACTACTGAAATTATTTACAATTTCCTTAAGAAAGGACAAATTGATAAAAATATTACTTCTGAACAAGTTGAATCTGTTGTATCCGACTTTTTAGCCTTAATTACCAATGTAAACAGTGAATTTAAAGTCTTTGATGAAGTAACTTTATCAGTATTAAATCATCTTAAAACTGTAGGTGACATCAAACTTCCTGATTTATTTACGAATGCAATCAAAGAGGTTTATGATAAATTTACTACAACTGGAAACCCAACAATATTATTTAGCATAATCAAAAGAGTAGCTCAATCAGATTTATTCAAAAATCACAAGGACTTTGCTAAACAAGTAGTTAAAAATGCATTAGATGAAAATAATTTAGCACGAATTTCACAAGAAATTGTCAAAACTATTAACAAGCAGAAAGAGGTTTCTAAATACATTTCTTCTGATGCTGTAGCAAAATTAGTTCAACTGATCTTTAAGCAACCACAAATACATACTCTTTTAGATGCAAGTGTAGATGCAATAATCGATAATGTGGATATTTGAGATAATGCTAATAATTTCACTGATATAGTTACAGAAATTGTAAAACGTGTTCCTTATGATAGCAACAAAGATTCAATTAATGCTGTTTTAAATAACATTATTAATGATCCAGATTTTGCTAATGTTTTAATTGATGCGTTTTCAACATCAATACAAACTTTTGGATTAAATAGCAAAGATCCAAAAATTAGTCAATTTATTAACGATTTAATTACACACATCCTAAAATGAATCAATGATAACAAATTTACCCAAAACATAATTGATGTGATCGGAGAAAGTCTTTTAGAAATTAAAACATCAAACAATCCTTTTGATGAATTTGCAAAAATTCCATCAAAAGTCTTTGATGTAATCAAAGATAAATTTACCAGCTTACCAAGTGAAAAAATTCAAGAATTAATCTCTGCTCCTTGAATCTCACAGAATGCTGATGCTGCGGCAGCAATTATTAAAGTTATTTTTAATGAACTAAATAAACGTGGTATCTTTACTAAAAATATTGTTCCTGCTTTAAAAGATTTATTATCAAAGGATGCAGCAAAACCTTATCTAGATTCCAACGAAGTAACTCCATTATTAACATCATATTTACAAACTCAGCAAGGTATAAATTTCTTAGAAGATACAATTAAATTAATAATTTTAAATCCTAACCTTTTTGATAAATCAAATGGCCCTAGGGATATTACTAACATATTATTAAAGAGCACAGACTTTAAAAACATCCTAAATAAATACCTTGCACCACTTTTGATTCCACAGGCACAAGCAAAACATCTACCAAATACAGTTGCAAAACTTCTTCGCGAATTTGCTCGTAGATATAACTACAACATCTCAGATGAGTATCTTGATTTACTTCAATCACTTTATCCAAGTTTAGTAGATTTACTAAATCAGATGCAAAACTTTCCACAAGTTGCTAGTGCAGCAATCAAAGGACTTTCTGAATCAGAAAACGTTGATCAAATTGCTTGAAATATTTTTAGTGAAATTTCAAAAGTTATTAACTTTAAAGACTATGGATTTTGAAAGAAAGTTATTGAAACACCGTTTATTTCAGAACATAAAGATCAATTTAGAAAACTACTTATTTCTTTCTTTAATACTTTCAAAACACAAGATTTATCATATGTTTTAGATACATTCTTACCTGATACATTATTTAATTTAACCAAGGAACAACTAAAAGATCGTATAAATGCTTTATTAACCCATGATGAATTTGTATCAGTTTTAGACAGCACTATACAATATATTTTAGACAACACAAGCAAATTTACTAACTTCAACACATTCACAGATGCACTAAGAGATGTAGTTAAAAATTCTATTTTAGAGAAGTTATATAACGATTTTATTAAAAATCAAGCATGAGTTGATCAAATTCTTGATAAAGCATTAACCGATGAACAAAAACAAAGTTTAAGTAATTTAGGAGCTGATTTACACCTACTTAAAGAAGGTACAAAAGAAATAATTAATGATTCAAGTTTAAAAACTCAAATTTTTGCTGCTATTGATGATTTATTATCAAGACTTGATACCTTTAAAACTTTTACAAGTCGATCAGATTTGGTGCAAAAAATCTTTACTTCACAACCTTTCCAAGATGCAATTAAATCTATATTAACAAATATTTTTGCGAAATTATATACATCTAACAATTTCAAACAACTTTTGGCAAAAGTTTTAGTAAAACAAATTAATAAAACATCTTATGCATCGATATTCAAAAACATCGATGCATCAAAACAAGAAAAAGCAGCTGAATTATTAATCGATGCCTTCGGTATAACTGATAAAACTTTAAAACTTTCTCAAAGTTTTATCGATGGACTTGTAAAACTGTTATCAACCAACGGTACACAAATTGAATTAAGTGTATTATTTAACAAATGATTAGAGCAAGTTAAGGTATTTGCTTCTGATCCAAGTTATGAAGCAAAATTCATTCAATTGCTCAATAATATGCTTGCTCTACCACAACTTAAACAAGGTGATAACAAGGACATCTTTAGTAAACTCCTTGAAAATTGATTTGAACTTCTTATTAATCAAGTTGATTTTGGTGGAATCTTATGAAACACATTCGGAAGTTACCTAGAAACCTTTGTCAACAATAACCTTATCAACAAAGAACAATTCACTACAATTATTAATTCTGCTTTAAGAGTCGATGGACTAAAGACAGTCATTGTTAATATCGTCAAATACTTCATCGATCACAATGACACCTTTAAAGATGCTAAATCTGTTTTAGATGTTATTAAAAAATATCTAAATGAATCAAATAATGAAACTAGTTTTAAAGATGCTATTAAATCTGTATTAAAAACTGCTTTATCTTCAAACGATCTAAAAGTCGTAATCAAAGCAATTATCAATAATGTAATAACATACTTAAATATCCAAAAAACTGATCATATAACAACATTTATCGATGCAGTCGCTAATGATTTTGATGGATTATTTGATCGCACAGGTGTATTTGATAAAATATTATCAGCAGCAGTTGATTCAGTTAAAAATAGTAGTGATTTAGCAACCTTTGTAACCAATTTTACCAACAACATCAAAACTAATGTTAATTTCTTGCACTTTGATTTATTTAAGAAAGTTCTTAATGATAAAGTTATCAGCGAGCACAAAGATGGTGCTAAAGAGTTGTTCCATGCGATTGTAAGTAACTTATTAAATAACGAAGAAAAAACCAAAACATTTATTAAATCAATCAACATTTCTTCTTTCTTTATAAATCAAAGTGAACTCACTGGACCAGAATTTATCAATGATGCATTCGCTCTAGTACTTAAAGACTCTAATATCCGTGATTTAATCAATTTAATTCTTAGCGACTTTATCGATCGTGCAACTGAATATAATAATAACAGCGATTGATGAAGTGCATTAAATACCTTGTTTAAATCAAGTAAATCAGAACAATTTAAAACTAAATTCACTGAATGATTAAAGAGTGTACTTAAAAATCCTGACCCAAGACTTCCAAAAGGACTTGCACAATTATTAATCGCATCGCTTAAAAAAGCAGGTTTTGCTCTAAACGATGAAAGTGATTTAACTTTATTTACTACTGTTTTAACCAACTTAATGAAACAACTTGCTCAAAGAGATGAATTATCAAAAATGATTACACATATTTATGATAACATCAAGGCAATTGACTTTAGTAAGGATCATAATCCTAATAAAGTAAAACGTGCAATCATGGATGGTGCTTTATATATGATATTAACTGATGATAAAAAGAAGATATCATTAACCAAAATTGTTGCACAAAAAGACTTACTTAAAGCGCTTGTTGATTCAATCGGTGATGCTAACTATATAACCTTAGTAAACAGATTATTTGAATCATCTAGTCGTGAAAATAAAACAGGAATTTATAAGTTTATTGATAACTTTACTAAGGTTAAACCGGCACAACCTGCAAAACCACAAAATGTACAAGGTGCATCACCAAACTCAAGCAACCAACCAAGCAATGAGGATGTATCTAAAAATGATAATTCAGATGAATCATATGGTTTTGAAACAGGTGGAATATCTCAAATTCTACAAAATGCATCCGGTGTTTCAGATTTAGTTGCTGTGTTAACTGAACCAGCATTTAAAGAGATGATTAAAAAATCAGCAGATAATTCTTTTGACTATACAAATAATAACAAAAAGAATAATCCAGAATATAAATTCTTATTTAGACTTTCTGCGCTGATATTATGATGAATTCATGATGGTGCTGGTGTAACAGGAGCAACCTTCTGAAATAGTAGTAATTATGATGTTCAAGGTTACTGAAATGATGGTTTACGAAAAGCATTTAATGCTGCCACAACTAAGGATTCTAAATCTAGTTGAGACAAACTAACTAATGATAAAAAAGTTGCTATTGGAGCTACTTCAAAAACAAATCCAAGTATTTTTGATGATACTTATATTATTGGGACTAAATCTACTTCATTTTGAGGTACCAACAATAACTCTGCTACCAATTATGACAAGAACTTGCTAATCAACTACATTTTCTATAACAATCACGGTAATCAAAATGATAAATATATTAGCAGTAAAAAAATGAAGGATGTGTTGTTAGAAGCAATCGAAAAAGGATATTTAGGTTGACAAGGAACTGCTAAATAATCCGAAAGGAATATATGAAAGTTAAAAAATTATGATGATATCTTGGTTTTGGTAGCATAACAATTTCTTCTGTTGCTTTTGCTGTTGCTTGCACACAACAAGTTCAACAAAAACCAAAACCAAAACAAAATGATAACGATATCTTTAATCAACATGTTCTTCCACAAATAACCTTAGCAGATGTTGCACAAGATACTAAAAAATATACCAAAGATGATTTACAAAAAGCTCTTACAAACTTTTTAGCTGTGATTGCACCGGGATTTATAGTTTCTGATGCATCTAAAAATACTAATAATTTAAACAACAAAGAGACTTTAGATAAGTTAAATACTTTTGTAAAAGATATTATGAATCTAATCCCAACAGGTGGAGATTATAGCACTCTCACTAAGGTAATGCACTTTTATACAAAAGCATTACTTACACCAGGGTCAAAACATGTAATCCCACAAAACATTGTTTCGGTTCTTTTCCAAATTTATGCCGGAATTCAAAGTTTACAAGCGCAAGCTGCTGCTTTGCAGCGTCATAAATAAATAATAACAAGGATTGATATCCTTGTTTTCTTAATATTTTCAATAATTATGTATTTATAAGTAGCATTAAGATATAATTAAATTATGGATAAGAAATTGCTTGATTTATTTGCTGGTTGTGGTGGATTAACATATGGATTTGTAAAAAATGGTTTTGTGATTACAGACACCGTAGAATTTTGAAAACCTGCACTAGATACATATAATCTTAATTTTCACCAAGATGCTTATGTTAAAGACATTACAGATCCAAAAGTCTTAGAATATCTTAAGAATAACTATGCACATAACATCGATGTTATCATCGGTGGTTTTCCTTGTCAAGGATATTCAATGGCCGGTAAAAGAGATAAAGATGACAATCGCAATCAGCTTTATAAATATACCATAAAGGTAATTGAAGACATTCAACCAAGTCTTTTTGTCTTAGAAAATGTAAAAGGAATTCTTTCTTTTAAAGAACATGATGGAAATTTAGTAATAAATAAAATTATTGACAAATTACATAGCATTGGTTACTATGCAAAATATATCTTGCTTGATGCATCAAATTTTGGTGTTCCACAAAAGCGTCAGAGAGTGATTTTTATCGGTGCTAAACAACATCAAAAGGAAAAAGTTGATAAAGTAATTAAAATGCTTGAAAACACTTTTCTACCTATTAAAACCGTATATGATGCTATATCTGATTTAGAAAATGTTTCTGAGGATGTAAAATGAAATCATATTTTTTCAAAGCATTCACCTAAAATGTTTGAAAAAATTAAAAATACACAACCTGGTAAATCCCCGATGAAAAATTATTCCGATGCATTTAAAAGACAATTTTATGATAGACCGGCAACTACGGTAAAAGAAAATCATGGTGGAGTTCATTTGCATCCAAAACTACACCGGGTTATGACCCCTAGAGAACTTGCTAGATTACAAAGTTTTCCAGATGATTTTATTTTTACTTCTTCAAAAAGTAATATCTTAAAACAAATTGGCAATGCTGTTCCACCGAAATTATCCGAAGAAATTGCTAAAATTATAAATAAGGTATTTTATGAATAATTGAAATTTACTAAATAAATATAAATCTCTTTTGATAAGTCAGTTACATAATATATTTAAAATGTATAAATATTAAATACAAGTTAATGCAGAAGATTTAAATTTATTAGAATCTAAAAATAGTACTATTCGATCTTCAACAGCAATAGGATTTATCATAGAAGAATTTGTTTATCAAAAACTAAAGAATGTATTTTGTGATTTTGTTGTAAATATTTATCGCGAATCTAATACAACTACTCAAAGTTATGATTTTATCTTAGATTTTTTAGATGTTATGTTTTTAGTTAATATAAAAGTTGAAAATAATACAAGTAAAAATAATGCTGTTGCCTCTATAAATAAACTGTTATTAGATTATTATAAATTTATAAAGCAAGGTAAAAACTTCTTTTATCTTATTATAAAAATTAAATATAAAACCTTGAATGTTAAACCAGAAATATCATATTATGATAAAATAAAAATAGAAGATTTTTCAATATATGCACTTGAGGAATTTTCTTTTGACAACAAACACAAACAAGATCATCGTAACTGAAGCACAAATTTTAAAGCAGAATCTGGGAGATTAATTATTGATTCAGAATTTTTCAAAAACAATAAACTTAATCTAACTGATTCGATTTCTAATCAAAAGACTTTTGCATCTTTACAAAAGATATTTGAAAGACTTAAACAATAACATTTCATCACAAAAAAATTTTTTATTTTTTCTTTGTAAAAGTCCTATTATGTTATAATAACTTAGGTCTCAAATGGAACAGTACTCAAGAGGCTGAAGAGGCGGTCCTGCTAAGACTGTAGGGGAGGCAACTCCCGCGGAGGTTCAAATCCTCTCTGTTCCGCCATTTTTTTAATATTTAAATTCAAATTTTCATACCTTTTTTAAGCAAGTTGGTTTCTTAAATGAAATCATTCTTAAATTTGTTTTAAATCCTTAAACAAATTTTTAATTTTTAATAATTTAAAGACACCTTTTAACCTTAGGTGTCTTTCTTTATAAATTCAGCTAACCAAGCAACATCATTGCTCTGTAGATGCATATGAACCTTATTTTTGACTATTTCAAATGAATTAGCTGTAGTTGCTGAATATCTTACAACTTCAAACATTGATATATCATTTTCAGCATCGCCGAACACCATTGTTTTATTTGCATCTAAATTATATTTATCCAGCAACCATTTTAGTGCATTACATTTGGTTGCAAATTTGGATGTGATATCAAAAAATTGTTTTTGTGATACTACACCAGTAATATTTGCTTTATTTTTAAGGTATTCTTTTAGTTCAATAAACATCTCTTCATCGTTTTGTCTTCTTACAACTAAGAATTTAAAATATTGTCAATTATATTGTTTTAAATCCACTTTTGCTTCTATATATCTACCTTTTTTAACTCTGCTAGGATAATTTTTCTTTATATAAAAATCACTTAAGTGAGTATTGTATGCAACCATTTTATCTTTAGTATAGAACAAAAAATCAAAATTTAATTCAATTAATTTATCATATAAATCAAATGCATCTTCTTTTAAGATATCAAATGATTTAACCAGTTTATCATTTTTTAAATCATATATCATCGAACCATTTGCTAAAATTAGTGGAAACTGAGTTGGTATATGATGGATAAATGATTGAATGGTAAACTTGGGTCTTCCGGTTGCTATGATAATATTTTTATTTTTGCTTTCTATGTATTTTAATGCATTCAATTGTGCATCTAAAAGTTTAAAATCGGATGTCAATAATGTCCCATCTAAATCAAAAACAAAGGTATCAATATTATTTAAATTAAAATTAATTTTCATAACTTTCAAATCATATATATTTTCCTTATTTAACTGTATTCTATGTATTTTAGTTAAAATTTCATTATTTGCATTAAACAAACATATTACTTTATTTATATAATTAAACTTAGCAAAATCCTCGCATTGTATTTGGATTTTGCTAAGTTTATTTTCAGATATTGAACTTAAATCCTTAAAATAAAATCTTAGTTGCATTAGCTAAATAACTCCGAAATGTTATCAATATCTTCTTGTGATAAGTCTGTTTTTGCTTTTAATTCCAATGTTATTTCATTTGATCTAGCTAAATTGTCTCTTAATTTATTTTTACGATTTGATAAGTTTAAAAAAGATTGAATTGAAATTAAGAATGTTGATATCGAAGAAATAAATGAAATAGCAACAAACATAGCCATTGTTTCATTTGGATAACTATTTCAACGAATTGAATATAGGTTTAATACCACAACTGATGCAGATACTGCTATTGATAAAATACTTAAAAGTATGAATATTGTTCTTCAAAGAACATACTTTTTTTGCACATAATTTTTCATCATATGCATTTTTGGGATAACTGCTATTGAATTATAAACTTGTTTGATCTTGCTCATTTTTTCTTCCTTTTTGATAATCTTGAATGTCTAATAATGCTGTTGATTTATATCTTTCAGTTTCTAAAATATGTAATGCTCTTTTGTATAAAATAAATTTATTGGTGTCATTATTATGTGTATATAAATACAATTTTGATTTATAAAATACATATTCCATTTCAAGTTGCTTAACTTTCTTTTTATAAAAGATAAACTTACTATTAACGACAAATAAAGACAAAATACCTGATATTAATGATAAAACCGAGTTAATAATGGTAGTTAATAAAATATAGTTCGATGAATTATTAATGAAGTCGTTTTTATATGGATTGACATTGTTTAAAAAGTGTGGATTATTCCCTGCTAAAAACAATATCGCGATGATACTAATATAAAAGGCTGTGATAATAGTGGTAAGGTTTAAAATGTAATAAAAAACTCCATAGACATACATTTTGATTTTTGCATTTTTGATAATTTTCCCATACATTTTTCTTGGTGTTAAATCGCGTTTTGATTGCATTATTTTATCCCTCTTTGAAACTCTGCTTTAAGAATTTTACCTATACCAACTTTCTTTTTCTTAGTTGCTTTTTCTCAAAGTTTATCAATAATCACTTCTAAATCAGCCTTTGAAATTTGGTTGCTATGATACTTTAAATCAAGGTATTTTAAAGTATTAACAATTTTTTTATACTTAGCAGAACGATCAAAATATTTATAAATAATCAAGGTTAATGTCAAAATAAATGAGAAAATTATAAATACAACTAGCACCATTAACAAAATATAAGATGTTGATTCAAAAACTTTTTTATCTTCGTTTCCTTTATGGACCAGCACCACTAAAGCATAAATAGCAACTGAAATAGATGCAATACTAAGTAGTGAAATAATCGATGACAACAGTGAATCAACAATCGAATAAATGCGCAATGATCGCTTATCTATATCATATTTTTGTTTAAGTTTTTCTAAAATTAAATTCATATTATTATATTTTATAATAAAAAGTGTATGTAATTAATAAATTATTTTATAATTTATGTATGAAAAAATGAGCTATATTTAGTGACGTTGATGGGACTATATATCCCTTTCCAAGTAAAGAATTAACAAAAGAAAATGTTTCAAAAATTCATGAAGTTGTTGAAAAAGGAATCCCTTTTATCATTAATACCGGTAATGGACCATATCCGAAAATTCAAAATTTAGCTGAAAAAGTACACTCTCGATATATCATTTGTTCGAATGGTGCGTTAATTTTTGATAATCAAACAAAAGAAATTTTGCATATTGAATATCTTCCACAAGAAGAAGCAAAAAAAGTTTGAGAACTAGCAGATGAACTAGGATTAGGGCTATATTATTTTGGTACACATAAATATTATTTAAAAGGTGCTGATGATCGTTTCCGTAAATTCATTAGTGATTTTTGTGAATATACCGACTGAATCGAAACAGGTGAAATACCATCTGATTTACATAAAATTGAGTCTTATGGACCATTAGAACTTGTTGATAAATTTTGTGAACTTGCAGAGCAAAGAGGTATCAATTTAAATATTGTCAACCTTAAATCACATATTGAAATAACAAAAGCAGGTGTATCAAAAGGTAGTGGTATTAAGTGGGTTTGTGATAATCTTTTAAATGCATCCGTTGATGATGTAATGGCTATTGGTGATAGTCAAAATGATATTTCTATGTTCAAAACAGCAGGATATACATATGCAATGGAAAACACCGATTCATATTCAAGAACTTTTGCTAAATATTTTACATCCACAGTAGAACAAAACGGTTTAGCAGAAGCAATTGATGATTACTTATATCGTAGTGATTTTGAATTAAAACGTGCTATTTCACAGGGTTTGAAGAAAAACAAATAACCTCTTTGAGGTTTTTTAATAAAATGTATATAAATAAGTAATTTTTAGATATGTAAAACAATTTATAAAGGATATTATGAATAAAAAAATTAAGTTAGGACAATTTTTTACCCCAAAAGCTGTTGTTGATATAGCTTGAAAAATGATTAAAAGAAATAAAGTTGAATTTGATTTTGTTGCTGATACATCTGGTGGAAATGGCGATTTCATCACAGATGAAGTTGCAGACAAATTTATTTATGTTGACATCGACAAATACTATTATGATTATGTTAAAGATAACTATAAAATTCTTAAGACATTAAATAAAAATTCATTGAATGATTTGAAAAGAAGTGATATATGTACAAATGATAAAAAATTATTAATTGTAGGGAATCCACCATATAACAACTGAACATCTTTTTATATGAAAAACCAAAAAGGAAGTATGCTAATAAATGATACATTTAAAGCACGAGATATGGGAATTTCTTTTTTAAAGATGTTTAACCATTTGGATGCTGAATATATTTGTGTTTTGCATCCGTTGTCTTATTTGATTAAAAAATCTAATTTTAATCAACTAGGTCAATTTAAAAATAATTATGTTCTTACAGATGGGATAATAATTTCATCAAATTTGTTCAATGATACATCCAAAAATACACAATTTCCTATTATAATAGCTCTTTATAAAAAAGATTCAAAAGGGATGAGTTTCGATGAGATAAAAACCTTTACTTTTTCGGTTCATAACTCAAATTATAAATTCTGTCTAAATCAGTTTTTATATATAGAAGATGTGCATACAAAATATAAAGACAAGTCAATTACAGGTAATTATGCTCATTTTAGCACTCTAAGAGATATGAATCAGTTAGTAATTAATAAAGGGTTTTTAGAGCAAGAAAATGCTCAATCTATTAGAGTTAAAGGACGAACTGCCTTAAAAATCTTCAAATATCTACAAATATTAAAATCTTGATATTCTAAAAATAAAAATGAGTTTTACTTTTTAGGTAATTTTTCACCAATTGTTAATAAGGAAATATGAAAAAACATAGATACTAAGAGTGAACAAAGCATCTACCAAGAAATAGATTTGTTTTTTAAAAAAGAACTATCAGAAAATAATTCTATTTTATCAATATATACCGATAAATTAATTTGAAATTTCACCAATATATCACCTTCTGGAAAATATAGATTTAAAAAGAGAGAGAAACATTTTGAACAAGGTGAAATAAAACCTTCTGCATCACAAGTAATTACTGATAAAGATTTTTTAGAAATACAAATAGGATATGATAAAAAAGTAGAAGACTTTTACAGCAAACCTTCTCTTTATAAACTTGCTTTTAAAAATAACAAGGATGAAGATAAATATATTTTTGAATTATCTGATATATTTTATTGAGGGTTGAATAAAGGATTTATCGATTTAGAATTTTTGACAAATTTATTAAATAAAGTCGAACCAATTAAAACATACATTGAGGATGAATATAAAATAACAAGAAAACAAAGGGTTGAAAATCCTAAAATCATTTTGCCTATTAGTTTTCAAACCGTTGATGTAATAAAACCTAGTTTTATTAGTGAATACATTGATAATGACTTCATAGAAATTAAAATTGATTATAAACAGAAAGCAATTGGAACACAAGCAATGTTGTTTTTAAATTTATCAGCAAAAAATTTTGTAATAAACAATGAACCAATTATAGGTAAAACCATATCCAAAACTTCTGTTATTAATTATGTCATAGATAGAAAAAGATATACAGACTTATTTATACACATTATTTTGCTTTTTGCTAATTTATCAAAAGAACATAACACAGATATTATAAGAATATTAAGTTCTGTGTTAAAATATAAACAAAATGAACTTTATGAAAATGTAGCATCATAAGAAAGTAATAAAAACTCTAAGAGTAAAAACAAAACCCGCAAAGTGGGTTTTTGAAAATAATTAATCACTTTTTATTGTTTTTCTTTTTCTATATTTCTTAGTATCTCATCAATTCTTGCTCCTTTTTCAGAAACATCATCAATAAAGAATCTAACTGCAGGAACCTTTCGTCAGTCCAAAGATTTTGCTAACATCTTACGAACATAACCAGCAGCATTATTTAATGCAATAAGTCCTTTTTTTGTATTAGATTCAAAATTTACATACACCTTTAAATCTGATAAATCAGATGATAATCTCACATCCA
Source organism: Mycoplasma sp. 4013 (assembly GCF_054353875.1). Lineage (NCBI taxonomy): Bacteria > Bacillati > Mycoplasmatota > Mollicutes > Mycoplasmatales > Mycoplasmataceae > Mycoplasma > Mycoplasma sp. 4013. The sequence continues at coordinate 29,394 of NZ_JBTHHK010000002.1, forward strand.
TTACAGTTGGATTAATAATATTTACATTACTTATATTATGTTCAAGAATATCAGCTATCAATTGATGCACTTGCGATTCTTTTCGTTTTAAATTAATTTCATTCATAACATAATTATATAATTTATCTTATATTTAGTGAATAAAAGTTGCTGAAATATAATTTCAGCAACATTTTTATTTGTTTAATTCCACCTCGGCAATTGGTTCAGATAATACAACTGTATCACTTGTGCTTCGATCTGCTAAGAATTTAACTGCTTTATAATTACTTTCAGGTAAAACAGTTACATGAACATCGGAAGTATAACCTTTTGAATGCACTAAATCTAAATCCACATTAACTAGCACTTCGCCAACTTTAACTTTATCACCTTGTTTAACTACACTTTCAAACCCTTGTCCATCAAGTTTGACGGTATCAATTCCAATATGAACGAAAACTAATGCATTGTTATTTGCTTTAATTGTTACAGCATGCTTGGTAGTAAATAACATTTCTACTACACCTTCAACTGGTGAAAACACAGGAACAACACCAGAATCATGATCAAATTCAACTGCGAATCCATCACCTAAAGCACCACTAACAAAAACTGGGTCTTTAGCATCAGAAAGGTTTACAAATTTTCCTTTTATTGGACTATGAATCACATCATTTGCTGGTTGATTTATTTCTTCTGTTTTAACTTCTTGATTTGTTTTTTTTGATTTTCTACTAAGTAGTTTTGCTAAGCAATCTCTCAACATAACATCCTTTCTATTTAAACCTTAAATATTTTTCGATTTCTATATATGTATCAGAATGATACTTTTTCAAGAAAATTGTCCCTAGTTTTTGCATTAAAATCGCATCAGAAATACGACGAGGATCAATTTGTTCATCCATAACAGGATTAAGTGATGCTTTTACTTTTGCGATTTCTTCTTTAATTTCTTCATTTGAGATAAAAATATCATACTTTTTAGAAATAACATTTAATCAAAAGAAGTCAGTTAATGTTTCTTTAACTATTGCAACCTTATCACCTTCGAATTTTTCATCAAAGTTAAATCCTTCAATATCACTTTGAATTAAATCTTGTGGAAAATCAATCGGTTTATTAAATTTCTTTATTTCCTTATAAATGTTCATTCCATAAGTAAATAATGAATTAGTAACCACTTCTTCTTTTGTAGTATAAAAAATAAAATCTTTTAATGATTTAAGATCGAAAACACCCGGTATCTGCATTTCTTTTACATTATCATCATTTAATTTTTCATCAAGGTAATAAAAAACATCAATAATGGTAATTTGTAATTTAGTTGTTTCTAAATCAAAATCAAATGTTGATTTAGGTTTCATTCCTACTAACTTACTTTCTAATGTGCTGTCTTTTTCTGCTTTTGCTAATAATTCAAAACGTTGTCTGCGTTTTGAAATAGGATCAAAAGCATCTAAAATAACATGATCATTAGGTTCAATATCATCTGTGGTACGGAACTTACGTGGTGATTGGTTTTTAACATAATCATCGACAAAATTATTTATTTTTTCATCTGTGTCAGATAAAACAAAATCATTAGTTGGCTTAAAATCTAAGGTCAAATCATCTAGATAATTTTCTAAATAATAAGTTTTCAAATCAAATGAAATTGAATCCACATTCATGTGAATGTTTTCAGCAATAGGCATAAATGCAACTTTATTAGATTCACGATCTTTAAGTACATCTGTAAATATTTTTTGTTTCTCAAGCAAAATAACACCACGTGAAGCATATGATAAAATATCTTGTTGTGAAACTTTACCTTTTTTGGTAGTATTTAGATAGTTTAGTGCTTCATTTTGGTAATTAATTCATTGGTTTTTATCAACCAAGATGCTTGTCATTGTATATTTCATTTAAACTCCTTTATTTAAATTTTACTATAAATAAAATAAGTGTATAAAAATGTTTTGTATAATTATTTAATGAAAGATAAAAATTTAGAAGTTAAACACCAAATTCAGCAATTAGTTGAAAAAATTAATCAATGAGACTGAGAATATTATATGCTTGATGCTCCAAGTGTTTCGGATTCTGAATATGATAGCGAATATAAGCGCTTACAAGCATTAGAAGAGACTTTTTCAGATCTGATCCTACCTAATTCACCAACTTTAAAATTAGGTGCTTGAAACAACGAGAAATTCGCTAAAGTAATCCACCAAAAACCGATGCTTTCTTTGAATAAGGCATACTCAAAAGAAGATGTTTTTAAATTTTTAAATGATATTAAGCAACAAATAAGTTCTGATATTTCATTTAATTGCGAACCTAAAATTGATGGATTATCTATTTCTTTGAAATATGTAGATGGTAGACTGATTCAGGCTTTAACTCGTGGAAACGGGATTGAAGGCGATGATGTAACAGAAAATGTTTTTCAAATTGAAAACTTACCTAAACAAATTAATTATCTAAAACCAATTGAAATAAGAGGTGAAGTATATTTATCTAAAACTCGTTTTAACCAACTAAATAAAAAACTGGAAACTGATAATAAAAAACTTCTAGCTAATCCACGCAATGCTGCTGCCGGAACTTTAAAACTGCTAGATAAAAATATTGTTAAAGAACGTGGATTATCAATTATTTTATATGATATAACAGACCCAATACTACATAATATTAATTTACAAAGCGATGTGGTAAATTTTCTAAATCAACTGAATTTACCCACCAGCAAGCATAATAAGACATCTGCAGACTTTGATGAAATATGAAATTTCATCAAAGAATTCAAAGAGATCAAAAATTCCTTTGAATATGATTGTGACGGATTTGTTATAAAGTTAAATAACTTAAAATATTGAGATTCGCTTGGTAGAACTTCTAAATTTCCAAAATATGCTATCGCTTATAAATACGAAACAGAAGAAAAAGTTGCTAAAATCAAAGAAATTATTGCAACCGTAGGAAGAACCGGGAAAATTACCTATGTTGCAAATTTCAAAGACAAGGTTGAATTAAACCAAACCTGAGTATCAAATGCTACCTTGCATAATTATGAATATATAAAAGATATGAATATTAACATCAACGATGATGTTTTAGTAATAAAATCAGGTGAAATTATTCCAAAGGTTATTGCATTAGTTCATAAAAATTCTGATGGTATTTTTAAAAAAGTCACAAAATGTCCTTCTTGTAATCAGCTACTACATCAAAATGATTCATTAGTTGATCAATTTTGTATTAATCAACACTGTCCAGAACAAAAAATACGTGCTTTAATTCATTTTTGTTCGAAGCAGTGTGCTAATATTGAAACCTTAGGAAATGAAATTATTAAGCTATTTTATCAAAAAGGATATATTAATACTTTTTCTTCTATATATATGCTAAATAAGTATAAAAATGATATCATTAAACTTCCTTCTTTTGGTAATTCTAAGAGTAAAAACAAAGAATATAAAAAAATTGATAATATTTTAAGTTCAATTGATAAATCAAAGTCTATTAAACTAGCAAATGCTCTCTTTGCACTCGGTATCCCAAATGTTGGTAAAACTGCTGCCGCATTAATTGCTGCAAAAATAACTAAATTAACTGATTTAGCAACAATAAATCTTGATTCTTTGTTACAAATAAACACAATCGGTCAAGTAATAATCGATAGCATCAAGAGTTTTATAAAAAACCCTAATATGCTTGAAGAAATGCATCGACTTGATAGTATTTTTGAATATATCAACGATGATATTAAAACATCTGATTTATTAAAAGGGAAAAATTTTGTAATTACAGGAACCTTAAGCAAATCCAGAGATTTTTTTAAAGACGAAATTATCAAAAATGGTGGCAAAGTGGTATCAAGCATTTCAAAGAATACTAACTTTTTACTCGCTGGAGAAAATGCTGGTTCAAAACTACAAAAAGCCTATGATTTAGGGATAAAAGTTATAAATGAAGATTATTTTAATCAAATGATGAAAATCTAGAAAGTATATATGAAGAAAATAGGAATTACATCTTTATTCGCTTCCGCTGGGATTGGAACATATTTATTAAAAAACATTGGTTTTGATGTTACCTTATCTAATGAATTGATAGCTAAAAGAGCATATATACACGATTTTTTATATCCAAATTCAAAAATGATAATCGGTGATATAAGTGATAAAAATGTCTTTGATTCATTGGTTTTAAGACACAAACAACTTAATAATCAAATTTTAATTGCTACACCTCCTTGTCAAGGGATGTCACTAGCCGGAAGACGAAAGATAGATGATCCTAGAAATCTATTGATTACATATGTTGTAGATTTTATCAAACAAACAAAACCTAAACTTATTATTATTGAAAATGTAATTCAGATGTATACAACAAAGATAATGATAAATAACAAGTTTATAAATATCAAAGAATATTTAAAAAACGAATTAAGTAGTTTATATCAACACATCGATTTTTATAAATTAAATTCCAAAGATTTTGACACTGCACAAGACCGTAAACGTGCTGTAATTATCATTAGCAACCTATAGATATACAAATACCACACCCCACAAAGATAAAGACTGTAGAAGAAGTAATCAGACACCTACCAAGCCTAGAATCAGGTCAAAGAAGTGATATAAAATATCACAATGCTTCCGTTCACAATGACAGACACATTGAATGAATGAAACATACACCAAGTGGAAAAAGCGCCCATTTTAACGAAAAGTATTTTCCTGTCAAGAAAAATGGAGAACGAATCAAAGGTTATTCTACAACATATAAAAGAATTTCATGAGATAAACCTGCTCCGACTATAACAATGGCAAATGGTTCAATTTCTTCACAAAACAATGTACATCCAGGTAGATATAAAGATGGTTTTTATAGCGATGCAAGAGTTTTAACTATCAAAGAAATTTTACTTTTAACAGGTTTACCTGATGATTTTGTTTTACCTGATGATGTAAGTGATTCAAATATTAGACATATTATCGGCGAATGTGTACCACCGAAGATTTTTTATGGTATTTTAAAAGAAAATAAGGATAAATTAGATAAATAAGATGCAAGATTTTTGACAATCACCAGGTAATAAACAAATTTTTGACAGCATATTAAATCTAAATCCTAAAAAGTTTTCTACTTCTACTCTGTATACTTTTTCAACCTTATCTTATTTTAAAAACAATGTAGATGCATCAGGATTTAAACTCAAATATATTAATTTATTAAAAGTCTTAATTTTTAAACAAATGAATAAACCTGAAAATAAAACAGTTGCAATACATCTGATTACTCACCTTGTTTTTTATGGATTCCTAAAAATCATCAAAAAGTAATAATGAAAAAATAGTTATTATGACTTCTTATGGCAGAGATTTTATTGACAAATGAATACAGGTGCTTAAACATAGATTGATTAATTTTGCTGATAGCTAAAACAGGATTAAGGTTTTCAGAAGCATTGGCTATTACACCAAAAGATTTTGATTTTGTTAGACAAAACTTGAATGTATCAAAGACTTGAAATTATAAAGAAAATGGTGGATTTCTTCCTACAAAAAATAAATCTTCAATTCGCAAGGTACAACTTGATTGAATGACTACATCATAGTTTGCAATGATAATAAAGGACATAGATCCGGAAAAACCTATTTTTATTTTTAAGGAACGAATTTACAATTCAACCATTAATGATACTTTGATTCGCAGGTGTAACAAAGCAAATGTTCCACCGATAACAATTCATGCCCTTAGACATACACATGCATCATTGTTGTTATATGCCGGGGTATCAATAGCTTCCGTTGCGAAGCGCCTCGGACATGCTAGTATGAATACTGCCGAAAGAATTTATTTACATATCATTAACGAGTTAGAAAACAAAGATATTGATCTAGTAATGCGATCGATATCGAGTCTTATATAAATTTAAAAACCCACGAAAATTAGGATATCAAAGAATGTTTTGATATCCTACATTTTGCAATATTTTGTGTGTTATAACCTAAACAAACATTTTTTCTAACATTTTTTTCTTAATATTTTTAAGAATATTTGACTTACGCTGATGAAGTGAAAGGATGGAGTCTAAAGAAGTGAAAAGATTAGCAATTTTGGTTTGTTCATTTATATTACTAATTTTGATTATTATGTTCATTAATTCGTTAGATGTCAATTTATATCTGCTAGTTCCAGCCAAAAAAATTATAAAATTAACTTTTTTTAAAGAAAGAGAAAGAAAATAATTATTGTTATTAGCATTTTGAGATTTTATTACGTGTGCATGATTATTTACCCATATTTTTCCTTTTATGAAATGAATAGGATAATTGTTTAAATCATTAGCTCCATCTTCTGCTATTAAGATATTTTCTCCGTCATGTGTAAAACCTTGGACGAAATCTTGTATTCCATTGGCTCCATAGTAAGGAGTGTAGCCTTTTGTTCTTTTATTTTCTTTTATAGGTATTCTAAGATTGTCTAATCGATAGCATAAATTTGCAATAGCATCCTGTTCTCAAGCGTGAGTAAATTCAGAGAAACGAATATTAGGAAATTTTGAGTTTTGATCAGGAAACATTTTAGATAGCAATGTAGACTTGATGTTCATTAAAAAGTCATATTTTCGCTTATGAAGTGAAAGGAAGGAGTCTAAGGAAATGAAAAGATGAGAGATTTTTTGTTGTTCATGCTTTGATGTAGTCTTCAACAAATTCTTTTCAAGCTCATTTAAATTAATATTTTTTCCTTGTCTTAATCCATAAGTTAAAGGAACAAGAGAATTTATGAACTTACTACTTTTAAAGACATACATTCAAAAATTTGGATGATGTTTATCTATATCTCTAAATCTTAGAACATTGTAAACAGGTGATGTAAGTCCTTCAAATTTAGAAAAGGCTAAACCACTATTAAAAGACGAAAGATGCAAAACAAAGTCGTTTGGTAGAACCCTTTTAAAACTCTCAAGTGATTTAACTTTCTTTTTGGATTCTTTTAGTATCATCCCGTAATTAATTGATGCGGTTAAAAGTGGTAGATAAGCAAAACCTCTCTCGTCTACACGAAATAAAATTTGTCCAAAAGCATCTTGTTCTCACTCATCTTCAAATCCATTAAACCTCAAACTAGGTACTTTTTTGTCCATTTCTATCCTTTCTTTTTATAATTATATTTAAAAATATCAATTTTTAAATAGACAAAAATAGATATCAAATAATATCTATTTTTCGTAAATAAATAGATCTATAATCTTTGTTGCTTCTTCAAACACCTGATGGTCATCTAAATCATTTGTATTAATTATTTTATAAGGAATATTATATTTTTGCACCAATTTCTCAAACAAAGGACGATATAACTGATGTAATCTTTTAAAATAATCTATATTCAAATCAAAGTTTTCAATTTCAACATCTCTACCTCTTTTTAGGATGCGATTTTTAATTACATCAAAATCAGCATCTAAAAAAATTGCTAGATCAGGGTTATCTTTTAAATCTATAATATAATCGAACAAAGCATTGAATGCATTTAGATACTTTGATGGTTTTTGCTCAAGTGTAACAGTTGCAAAAATATGATGTTCAACATTAAAGCGATCTAAGAAGATGTGGTGCTGTTTATGATTATGATTTTTTAAAAACTCTGATTCAGCATTCTTAAATCTTTCTGAAATAGATTCAATGATGTATGATTGAAATGCAATGTCGATATTAGGATATTTTTGATAAATTCATTCTAAAAAAGTATTAAAAACATCATCATTGGAATCTAGTTCTTCTAATAACATTGAATTTTGATAATGATTAGCAAGTTGTTTGCTGAGTGTTGATTTACCACATCCAATCATTCCACTAATTGCTATTTTCATACTCGCTCTTTTGCTTTTGATAAATCAAAATTATCAATGATTTCAATTGCTTTTGCTAAAACTTCTGCTTCTGTAAGGTTGTTGGTATCAACAATAACATAATTTAGATGATATTTATCAGCTTGCTTGATAAATAAGTCCTTATAAACCCTATAAAGGTTTTTAAAGTAGTCTTTGTTCAGCTCGTAATTATTTATTTCAACTTCACGACCTCGTTCAAATAATCGCTTTTCAAAGGTTTCATAACTCATATCTAAATAAATTGCTAAATCAGGAATTTCTTCATCTGTAATCATATGTTCAAATAAAGCATCATAACCTTTTAAATAATTTCTTCCTTTAACTTTCAAATTTACATGTGCAAAAATATAATGTTCAATGCTAAAGCGATCTAAGATTAAGTGATTATTTTTTAAATCGTTATGTTTTGCAGCAAATTCTGTAAATAACTCTTGTAGTTTAGTTGTATGATTTTCCACAACATAAGTCTGTAAAGCCATTGTTAGGTTAGGTTTCTTTTCATACAATCATTTTAAAAAAGTATTGAAAACTACATCGTCTTTATCAAATTCATCTAAGATAACAGATGTTTTATAATGTTCATTTAATTTTTTGGATAATGTGCTTTTTCCACTACTTATCATCCCACTAATTCCTATTACCATTTTTCCTCCTGTGGTTTTTAAGTATAGCAAAAAAACAAATGCAAAACTAGCAATTAATTAAAAAGTTGATTAAAATTAATTATAAAAATTATTCATTTTACTTTTTTATCTTACTGATAGATAAAAAAGTTTTTGAAAAAGTTTCATAATTAAAAATTATCTAAATCATCTTAATTTAGATAATCTACTGAATTAATATTTTCATCGCTACTTCTATTAATTTTGTGGTTCTGAACTTTTTGCAGTTCCTTTTCCCTTAGCAATGTTTTGTAATTGCTCTAATAAAGTAGCATTACTTTTTGGATATTTTGCATCTGCTGCAGCATATTTTGCTGTATAGTCTGGAGTATTTTTGTCTAAATGCATAGTTTCTTGGTAAAATGCTAATGTATCTGCAACAACATCATCTGCTACATCTTTTAACTTATTTTGCATCTCAGTTTTTGCTTCAGTTTCTTTGCTTTCTATAAAGTTATAAGTTTTTTTAGTTTCTGTTAAAATTGCATTTATCAAATTATTTTTTTTGCTAGATTCGGTTGCTTTTGCTTTTTCACCTGAACCACAAGAAACAGCAGCGGCAACTGGAACTAACGATAAAGTAGCGGCAGAAAATGCTCAAATTTTCTTTTTATGTTTCATCTTTTTTCCTTTCTTGAAAATTTTATCAAAATTTGATAAAAGATATTTAGGAATTTTATAAAAGTTTTATAATGATATAACACACTTGAAAGGAAGAATGAACTTAAAAAGACCAGAAGGAACCTTAGAAGTAATTACTGGACCAATGTTTTCAGGTAAAACTGAAGAATTACTTAAAAGACTTAAAATTCTAGAAATAGCAGAAGTAAAAACAATGGTATTTAAACCACATTTTGATACTAGATTTGATAAAAATAAAATTGTAAGTCGCACAGGAGCAAAAACTAAAGCAATTGTTATTAAGCAATCAAAAGATATTATTGATCACTGAAATCCTGAATATCGAGCTGTTGCAATCGATGAAACTAATTTTTTAGATGATGGAATTTTTGAAGTTATCGATAAATTAGTATTAAGTGGAGTTAGAGTAATTGTAAGTGGATTGGATATGGATTTTTTAAGGCGTCCGTTCGGAGTTATGCCTGGTTTACTTGCGATCGCAGATGATATATGTAAGTTAAAAGCGGTATGTTTACAATGTAAATCTGATGCAGCCTTTTCATTTCGTAAGGATGTGAACAACGAGTTAAATGTATTAGGTGATAGCGAATATGAAGCACGCTGTCGCAGATGTCATATTTTAGGTGAAAAACAAAAGTATAAGAAAAGAAAATAATTTATTTGCCTATAAGCAAATAAAAACAGACATATGTCTGTTAGTTGAATTTTGCTAAAATAGTATCTAAATTTAATTGCGATGTAGATGTTAAAACAATATCTGCATTTTTAAATTCTTCTGCATTTGCTGTGATTGCAACAGCTTTCATCTTTGCATCTTTAATCCCTTGAATTCCAGCAACTGCATCTTCGATTCCGAAGCACTCACTTACATCTAAGGATAAACCTGCTGCAGCCTTAATAAAGATATCTGGCGCAGGTTTACCGTTCTTGATATCTCCCGGATAAACAATGTAATCAAAAAGGTTGATAATACCTAATTTTTCCAAGATAGTAGGGGCATTATAACTACTTGATGCAATAGCAAGTTTTAAATTTTTATTTTTTGCATCGGATAAAAATTTTGTTATCCCTGGTAAAATGGATTTTTCATTAATTTGTGTTTGCAAAAGTTCTTTATAGAACAAATTTTTTTGTTCACTTACTTCTAGTAATTTTGAATTATTTAGCTGCAAACTTGGTTTTTTAAGTTTTAAAATAGCTTTTAAGGTTTCGATGCGTGGTAAGCCACGCAAAAGTTCATTATCTGCAAAAGTATAATCGATATCAAATTGTTTAACAACTTTTGCTCAAGATTGATAGTGTAAAATTGCTGTATCAGTAATCACCCCATCTAGATCAAAAATTATTCCTTTAATCATGGATAACCTCAAAAGTTTGTGGATTTTTATTTATATTTCTTTTTTGTCCATTGATTCAGATATAACCGTTAAATTTAGTATCTAAAATAGTTCTAATGCTAAAGTTTTGTTGATTTAAAACAACTTCAAATGCAGCATTTTGGTATTTAAATCGATATGTAAGTTTACTTCAATTTTTTGGAAGCAGTGGTTCTAGATGTAATGCATCATTATGTCAATTTAAACCTCCAAAACCAAAAACAATCATATGATAAATTGCAGCTAATGAACCAGCATGAATTCCTGCATCGGATGTATGCATTGCAGGACCTAAGTCCACATTGATTCCATATTTAAATAACTGGTAGGCTTTTTCAATCATTTTCAATCTTACTGCTTCGATGGTATATGTAACAGGAGACAGCGATGAATCGTGTGTTGTAACAGGTTCATAAAAATCAAAATTCGCTTTTCTTATTTCTTTAGAATATAAATGTGGTAGGATGTTTAACAGCAAAATAACATCGGCTTGTTTAACAAGTTGACAAGAAAGTAACGCATTTCCTTCTTGGGTGTTAAATAGTTTTTTGCCTGCATCACCTAACATCTGAAATGGTAGAACATTACCACGATGTAGTTGTAAAAACTGGTCATTTTCAGCGATAACTAAATTCTCATTTGGTTTTTGTTGCTTGAGTTTTTCTGAAACTTCTTTAAGTTTTGTTACATTAATTGGGTAAGGAATTTTTGATTTAATAATAGCTCATCAATAAGGTTTTTTCTTTTTTAATAAATTTATATATTTTAAAGCTAAATCAATATTGAACTTGGCTAACATATTGATATAAGCACTATTATCAATATTTCCTTTATATTCATTTGGACCCATTACATCTAGAATATGATAACTTCCATCACTTTGTTTTTCAGCACGTGATGCATAGAAAATAGCTGTATCGATAATCATTTCATATCCCATTTGTTCCATGAATTTTTCATCACCAGTAATTTTATAATATTGATTTACTGCAAAAGCAACATCAGCTGAAACATGAATTTCTTGACGACGTGAAGCGATGGGAATTTGTTTACCGGTCATCACATCAGCTTGACCTCAATATGGACATACCTCGCCATCAGTTGGTCATGCCATTTCTCAAGGGAACTGTGCCCCTTTTAAATTACTTTCTTGAGGTCTTTCTTTGATTTCTCTTGCTTTTGCACGAGCCCCTTCAATGCCTTTATATCTATATGTTAGTAAGTTTCGAGCAACTTTAGCTCGATTGAATAAATAAATTGGATTAATAAAGAACTCGGTATCTCAATATGTATGTCCTTGATAACCTTCACCTGAAAGTCCTTTAGCACCCACATTTAAGTTTGTTGAATGTCTAGGTACAAACCCGTTTAGATGAAAGATTGCAAAATCAAGAGCGAGTGAATCGTATTTGCTTTCTTCATCGCCTTCGATTTTGACAAAGAACTCTTTTCAAACTTGAGAATGCATTTTTTCAATTGATTCATTTTTAAGTTCTTCATATGATTTATTAAGTAGTTGCTGATGTTTTGTATTTGCATTTTCACGAACAACTTTTTTCGGTAATAATGAATTTTTGCTATCAACTGATGTATGAACCGACATTAATTTTTCTAGTTCAATTACATCGCCTGCTTTAGCATTTAATTTGATTTTAAAACCTACATAGCGACGCTTCATTTCGATAACATAGTCGTCATTTCCACCCCTAATAAACTCACCATTTAAATAAAGTTTGGTGATAAGGTTATGAACTGCTCAACGCTTAGAAAGTGTAGTACACTGCTCCATTTGCAGTGATTCAGTAGTGATTCGGGTTTTTGCACCTTCCCCAAAATGTTGAGTTCCAGAGTTGGTGACTTGTGCATTAATAGCAGGTTTGATAATAATTTCTATATCTTTATTATCAGTTGTTTCTAAAACTTTAATCTTAATTTTTTGTGCATAAACATTCGGATCATTTCTAGAAACAAAACGTTCAAAAATAAAACAGTATTTTCCGTGATCACGTTCTAATAAGATCTTACGTTTTAAAAAACCTTCTCGAATGTAAAGTGTTTTATTATACTCGTCACGGTTTTTAACATCAAAAGTTATACCGTTAATGATAATAGGAGTAGTCATTAAATCTGCTAAATTTACTAACTCAGGCGAATCGTCTTTGGTATCTTTATTAAACATCCCGTTAACAAAAAAGTCTTCTTTGTTATATGATGCTCTTTCTTCGTCTGCGCTCCGTATTCCCATATATCCGTTACCTAATGCAAAGATGCTTTCAGTTTTTGCAGTTACTGAACGGTTGAATTTAATTTGACTAATCCGTTTTTTCTCTAAATCGTATTTTAAAAAATCCATGTTTTCCTTAATTAACTTTGATTAATACAGATTCGTAAGGACGAAATGTGTTTGTTATTGGTTTATTATCAGCATATGTTGATAAAATTTGTTGTCCTGTATTGATTTGTTCAAAAATTTCTTTGTTTGTAACATTTAAATATGCAATTAATTTTGTGTCTTGATATTCGCGAACGATTTTAATAAGTCCGCTGTAAGTAATTTCAAGATGTGAAGAACCTAATACAAAAACATCTCTATATGTTGTTTTACGCATTGAAATAAGGTTTTGATAAAAGTAAAAAATACTATTTGCATCTGCTAATGCAGTTTCAACATTGATATGTTCACTGTTTCTACCAAAATTGATTCAAGGTTTTGAACCTGCATTAAATCCGGCATTAGTTTGCTTGTTTCATTGCATTAGCGATCTTCCTGCATCGCGTGAATTGATATTTAGATATTTGATAAACTCTGATTCGCTATAAATTTTATTTTTATCTACTAAATCAGCGAATCCATTTTCAATATCGCAATCACGGAATTGAGATCTGTTATCAAAATGGGTATTTAATAAACCAATTTCTTCACCATAATAAATGCAAGGAATACCTTTTAAAGCAAAAAGCATTAGAGCATAAGATTTGGCTGCTTCGCTATGAAAAATACCTTCATCTCCCCATCTAGAAATGCTACGTGATGTATCGTGGTTAGATAGAAAGTTGGTAAACATTTGCGTGGTAATGTTGTGATTGTGTTGAAAAGGTTGTTGCTGATAAACAAACTCTTTATAGTCTCAATTAGCATCATATCCATTTCTACCTGTTTTTCTACCCCATCCAATTCATCATCAAGCAAAATTGAAGTAGTTTTGTGAAACTTGATTATCACCTTTTGCATATTCTAATAATTCATCTGCTGTTATTCCTGAAGCTTCCCCTAATGTGTATGCATCTGGTTTGTTTTTAAATGCTTGTTCATTGAATTTTTTAAGATATTCAACTGCTCCATCACATCAAGCAAAATAAGGGTTAGCAGCAACATTATCAAAGGTTTTTGCTACATGTTTAATAGCATCAAGTCGAAAACCACGAACACCTAAATTGTATCAAAAATCTATAACATCAGACATTGCATCAATGGTATTTGGATGTGCTCAGTTTAAATCAACTTGTTCTTTTGAAAATAAGTGAAAGTAGTATTTTTGAACACTTGGAACATATTCTCATGCAGAACCACCAAAAATACTTTGTGCTTTTGCTTCTTCATCGGTAAGTTTTTCTCTTCAAATAAAGTAGTTATGTTCACTGTTTTCAACCGATTCACAGGCTTTTTTAAATCACTGGTGTTCATTTGAGACATGATTTAGCACAATATCCATAATAATATCAATTCCATATTCTGCAGCTTTTGATGACATTAATCTAAAGTCTTCTAAGGTACCAAATTGTTTTCATACTGATTTATAATCAAGCACATCGTAACCAGCATCGACGAAGTTAGTGTCATATGTTGGACATAATCAAATAGCATTTATTCCTAATTTATGTAGATATGGAAGTTTTGTGATAATCCCTTGTAAATCCCCATCTCCATCGTTATTCGCATCATAAAACGATCTAGGGAAAATTTGGTAAATAATTTTATCTTGCAGTTTTATCATTTCTTACCTCTAATAATACTGTTGAGTGCGGTGATAAAATACCATTTTTATACTCAATTTTTGAGTTGAATAAAACTTTTAAGTCTTTGTCATAGGTATATTCTTCATCAGAGAAGTTATGAATTACCTGAATAACTTGTTTTTGATAAGTTATTTTAAAAATTATGATTTTTTTTAAGGTATCAACATCAATAAATTTAAGACATTGGTTGATTAATCTATTGCTATGGAGTCTAAAAAATGAAGTTTTATTACGGTATTTATTTAATTTTTTAAAGAACTCAAAAACATATTTTTCAACTTTTGGATTCTTTAAATTTTTTCATTTAATTCCATTGGTGTAGTCAGTTGTTTTATATGAATTTGACTGGTATGCAGACTTATCTGGATAATACTTAAAATCATCATAGGTTGATACCACACAGCGATCACTTTCGCTTCCTGATATATCACAGGGTTTACTTTGAAGAAGTTCTGTTCCGGCTAAAACAAGTTGTTTTCCTTGAGTAAATATTGTCATCATTAAAGCTTGTCGATACATTTCAATACGTTGAATTAACGATAAATCATTAGTTGTAGTGTTAATTTTATCTCATAAAGTCATACCATCGTGACATGCTGCATAAGCTAAATTTACTGAAATATCATTGGCAAAAAGAGCATACGGATCTTTTGAATAATATATATTTCCAAAATTGTAATCCTTAATGCCACCTACAATGCTTGTTACATATTGACGAAATAGTTCGATATCAAATTTTGAAATTAAGCCAGGTGCATATTCTGAGTGTTCATCACCTTTGATAGCATTACGAACCGAATCGTTAAAGTATCCAAAAGCAATGTCATTTCCGGTTACTCCTTTGATGTAGCTGATGTCATGTTTTAAATCACCACATCTTCAGGCTTCACCGTGTAAGATAAGTTTTGGATTTATTTTACGCAGTTCCTTAGCAATTTCATTAAATGTTTCAGCATGCATAAAGCAAGAAAGGTCGAAACGAAAACCATCAACTCCGAATTCTTCGACAAAATATTTTAGCGAATCTAAAATAATTCGTTTTACCATATATCTTTCATCAGCAAGGGGTGGATATGTAACAGGTTTAACCTTAGCATTATCTCGATAATAATAACCAGGTAAAACATTATCATAGATGTTGTTGGTCATCATATGATTATAGACAACATCTAAAATAACTCCAACTCCTTTTTTATGTGCATTTGAAACTAAATTACGGAATTCAGCGATTTTTGCGTATGGATCTTTAGGATTACTGCTGTATTGAGCATTTATTGCAAAATAATTATGAGGATCATATCCTCAGTTGTAATTAGTAGTTCATCCACTTCCTTGTCCTTTTTTAAGGATGTTTTGGTTATTTTCATTTAATGCATATGTGCTATGAATAGGTAGAAACTGCACGTGTGTGATACCGAGTTTTTTGACATATGAGAATAAATCTGCTTCTAATAGAGCATTAAATGTCCCTAGTTTACTTTTAAACTCTTTTTGACTTTTTAAACTAGTAAAGTCACGAACATGTAACTCATAAATTAATGCATCGGTGCTATTATTAAGTTCGGTAGCGAATTTTTTAGGAACAGAACCTGCTTTTTTTGAATTTATATTAACCAATGCTCCATAACCTACTTTATCTTCTTTACCTTCTCAATCAAATGCAGCCAATGAAATAGCATATGGGTCTAAAGCATTTGTAATGCTACCATCTGAATGTCAAATTTTATATTGATAAAAATATCCTTCAAAATGTAATGGTATTTGTGTTTTTCAAACTGTATCTATTTTTAATGAATCAAATTTTTGAACAAATTTTAAATTACTATCATAGAGCATCACTTCGACTCTTTGAGCAAGTGGCTGTCAGAGCTTTAGTTGAATATGAAAGTCTAAAAATTTAATTCCTAAATCAGGTTTTTTATATGCATATTTTTCATCAAAATCTGCATAAAACCTTTTGTTTTTATTCTTAATATTCATATGCAATATTATAAATTTATTTTGTCTTTTTTAGGTATAAATTAATAATTTTCTTGACATATCAAAGAGATAATTTTATGCACCTAAAATATAATAAAAAAATTAAAAACAGCATAAAAAATGTGCTAGTTTTTAACTTTTTTTCAATAAATCAAATTTCTTTTATTACTAAGAGCAAGATAAAAAATAAATTTTATTTTAAAAATTATACATATAATGAAAATTCTTGATGATAGAATTTAAAATGTTCGGGTTTTATATAATATTTCCCTGCTATACAAATGCTATCGCTGTCATAACCTCAAAAAGCAATAACAACCATGTTATCAACACCAAATTTATTTACTTTTTCATATTTTAATTCATAAACAATATTTTTTAGACTATGTCGATCAATTAGAATGTTGATAATTGGTGTTCTAGTATCAATAGGTTCGAATTCATCAATGTTTTTAGTAGAAACATATATATCACCTTCAGCAATAATCTCACCTGCCTTTTGATAGTTCATTTTAAAAGAACGATGTCCTTCGGTAAAAATAATATTTTTATCTTTAAATCAATTCGGCAAGGTTTCCTTAGTTTCACTGCCAAGAATTCTATCAACCCCGATCAAATAACTTATAGGTTTAATTAGGTTATGAAAATTTTCTGCTACAAAGTGGCCACGTTTTGAAATAGAGTAAATTGCACCAATAGAAAAAAGTTTCTGATAAGCAGATACCACAACAGAACGCGAACAATTAAATCGATTCATAAGTTGATGTTCAGAAGGCATAATCATATTTATAGGAATTTTTTTAGTCGAAATTAAATCAATTAAATACTTAATCAAATTATTAGTCTTGGTTTGATTAAGGTTTGTTTTTTCATTTGTGTCTTTTTGATACTTAACTGGACTATTCTTTTTCATAAATATATTTTAACAAAATAAAATTATTTTCTAATTAACTTGAAAATAACATATCCACCTTGTTCGATTCAGATTCTTCATGATTCGTTTTTTGCTTTATATAGCAAAATTTGTTCAAAGTGATAATTACGAGAAATTTTTAATAAATCAAGTTTTTTATGTTGATAGTTACAAAAAGCAAATAATAAGTATTCTTTTTGTTGTCCTAAGTCTTTTCGGATTATAACACTGTTATAATCAATTGTATCAACAAACTCATAAGGATTTGCTATCGTATCAGCATCTGTTAGTGATAAAAATGGATAATCTTTTCTTAGTTTTGCCATAAACTGAATTAGTTTGTATGCTTGTCCTTGTTTGCTTTGCACATCAGCGCTTTCTAAATTAAGTGCTGATGTAAACATTATATGATCTCCAAAACTTTCTTTTACTTTCGGATCATAAATAAAGCAGTTATAAGTATTATTTTCCCATTTCATTGGTTCTCTTAAGGTAGGATCACCATAATATCTAGTTGAATAATAATAAAGTTCATCTGCTGCATAAATAATAGGTGTGGCAGGTAGCGCTAAAAGCACAAATAATGCAATATTTAGTGCTTCTTTTTCTGATGTTGTAAGATTATCGTTAAATTTATATCATTTTTTCTTACTGATTTGACTGCGATATACTTCAAGTCATCTACGCACATCATGGTTATCTAAAAACGGGATTCATTTAGCTTTTTGCGATGTATTTTGATATTCAATTAACATATTTTTTAGTTGATTATATTCAATTCTAACATCTGGATTGTGTCTGAAAAATTTTCCACCATCATAGATTGTATCTAACCCGATGTTACCATCTGCATCCTTTAAATACATTAACCCTTTGACAGCATCTGAATTAACTCACTCACCCATCATAAACACTTCTTCTATGTTTTCTGCATCAGTAATTTGTTTTGATGCATCCCTTAGAAGGTGAAAAATTTTTGCTTCATTAAAATTGTTTTTAGTTTCAATTTCACTTGAATAATATTCTGCAAAAGCATCGTAACGAAATCCATCTACACCAACAGCTGTTCAAAATTTTTGAATATGAATCAGTTGTTCAATAACTTTATAATTATCTAAATTTAAATCAGGCATCCCGTAAGAAAAACGTGCTAAGTAGGTTCGATTAGTTGCATTTATATCTGTGGTAAAGGGATATTTGCTTTTTATTTTCAGGTTATCAACTTTAACATCTGAATCATATAAATTTATATCAAGACGATAAAAGTCACTGTATCCATCATTAGCAAGTGCTGCTTGAAATCAAGGATGTTCATAAGAAGTATGATTAAATACCATATCTAAATAAACTTTGATTCCGTGTTCATGTGCTGTGTTTAAAAAATCAATAAAAGCATTCATGCCACCCAATCGTGAATCAACATTGCAATAATCAATAACAGAATAGCCGTGATAACTTGACGCAGGATGGATTGGGCTTAATCAGATTTGATCGACTCCGAGGTTGCTAATATATTCAATTTTATCTTTTAAACCGATAAAATCCCCGATTCCATCATTATTTCCATCAGCAAAGTTATATATTAAAACTTGATAAATTATGTTGGTATTTTTGTAATTTTCTAACTTCTTTGCCTTTGGAGCAGTTAAAAACAGATTTTTATAGTCTGTATGATATTCATAATCGACGCGATTGTTATCTCATGATGCAGCAGTTTTAAAAGGTTGTTTTTTAAGCAAATATGAATAATATAACTTGTAAAAAGTTTTACTAAAAGATTTCATAGGAATAAATGATATCATAATGGATTAATAATTTTTGTATAAACTTGACAGGTTAAGAAAAACCAAGGAAACCCTTGGTAAATATTATTTTGAATTGTTTAATAAAGCATTAATTTCAACTTTTAACTTTTGTGTATCATGAGCTTTGGTTGCTAAAATTTTATCTTTTTTAACAAATCCGTATCTTTTCTTAGCAACTATTATTAAAACAATACATATAAATGCTAAAATCATCGCAATTCATGATGTTGTATAATTGATTCTAGGTAAATCTCCTGTTTGAATTGGTGTATATGATTTTGCATTATCAGTTATAATAAGTGTGTAATTATTTTTAAATGTTTGATCTGGTTGTAAAGCATTTATAAAGAATAAAACTATAAAGATAGCAGGTATCAAAGCAAATAAGTAAATAAATGTTTTATCGGAATTTGATTTATTTTTATATAACATAACTTGCATATAAATCAAGGTTAATAAAGCAACCAATGAAAGAAAAATACTGATTGAATTTAAACTTCAAAAGACTTCTTTTAACTGATATGAAGGTGAGTTAGCATAAACTTGTGCAGGGGTAAATCCGGCTGCTGTATCGCTGTTTAAAATGTAGTTATATTCAAGTTGAATTTGTGCATAAAAGCGAGTGTATAAGGTTGCTTGCAAAATTATTACAATTGCTAAAAACACAGAGATAATTGCTAAATAAATTTTACGTTCTAAATAGTTGTTTTTAGTATCAAAATACTTATGCATTAGTTAATTCTTTCTTCGCTTTGACTATCAAATAAGTGGATGCGAGATACGATAAATTCAACATATACATGTGAATATAATTCAAATTCTTCAGAGTTAGAAGCATTAACAATAAATTCAATATCTTCATTAATCCGCACTGTGACTAATTGATCTTTACCGATTAATTCAATATTTGCAATTTTACCTAACACTCTGTTTTCAGTATTGGAATAACTTATTTTTAGGTCTTCACTACGAAAACCGGCAACTACTTTTTGGTTTTCTTTTAATAATGCAGCTGTTTCTGTATCAAGTTTAATTTGAATTTTTTGATCATTAGATACCAATAAATTATCTTTATATATAGCATCAAAAGTATTCATTGTAGGTGAACCGATAAATTTAGCAACAAAAATATTAGCAGGTTTAAAGTATAAATCTTTACCTTTTCCATTTTGTTGGATTTTTCCATCGTTAAAAACAACAATTTGATCACCCATTGTCATCGCTTCGAGTTGGTCATGAGTAACATAAATACTTGTGGTATTTAACATACGATGAATGTTAACTATTTCGCGACGCATACTTTCGCGTAATTTAGCATCCAAGTTAGAAAGAGGTTCATCCATCAAGAATACAAGTGGTTTACGAGCAATTGCACGACCAATAGCTACACGTTGGCGTTGTCCTCCTGATAAATCACGGGGCTTACGGTAAAGGTAGTCATCAATACGTAAAATTTTTGCAACATCTTTAACACGACGATCGATAACATCTTTACGTTCGCGGGCGATTTTTAATCCGAATGAAATGTTGTTGTAAACATTCATATGTGGGTATAAAGCATAAGATTGAAACACCATTGCGATATTACGTTCATTAGGTAAAAGGTTGTTATATCTTTTGTTATTAAATAATAAATCACCTTTAGTAATTGAATTTAATCCAGCAATCATCCTTAATAAAGTTGTTTTTCCACATCCTGAAGGTCCTAAAAAGATGCAGAATGTTCCAGCTTTAATATCTAAGTTAATATTTTCAAGTGTATATTTTTCGTTTCCTTCATATTTTTTTGAAATATTAACTAATTTGATATCAGCACCATTGCTTGATTCATAAATTTCACCTACTTCAGAAACAAGTGCGTCAATATCGATGGTTTCAAAACCGCTTGTATCATCTAATTTATCTTCTGTTACAACAGAATTATTTGTGTCTTTTTTCTTTTTAAAAAACATATTATCCTTTCACGGCTCCATCTGAAAGACCACCGACAATGTATTTTTGTAAGTACATAAATAATGCAAATGCAGGGATAGAAGCAAGAATCGAACCAGCTGCATATGCTCCTGCATTAACATGTTTTGGTTCAGCTGATAAGAATTGGTCTAGTCCAACAGCTAAGGTTTTTTCTTTTGAATCAGCAAGTACGAATTTAGGTAAGATAACATCAGTAAATGGTGTTAAAAATGATCATAAAGCCACCATAATAAGCGCAGGACGAATAACAGGGACTAAAATTTTAAAGAATAATCCTCAGTTGCTACATCCATCGATTTTACCTGAATCATCAAGTTCGCTTGATACGGTATCTAAATAGGACTTAAGCATAAAGGTATTCGCTGAAATGGCTCCACCTGAATAAATAATAACTAACATAAATATCGAAGGTATCCCAATGCTATTACCTAAACGAACCAGTAAGAAAAGTGAAATAATAGCAGTTGTTGCTGGAATCAGTTGTAACATCATAATTATCATTAATGAATTTTTTGATCCAGCGAATTTAAATCTGGAATATGCATAACCATTTAATGCCACAGCGACAGTTGATATCACCATAGTTAAAACAGCAATTATGATGGTATTTTTATACCAAATCAAAAAGTCGCTACGAGGACTGGTGAATAAGTAAGAGAAGTTGTCTCAACCAAATTTAAATGGAACAACCGCAACAACACGTTCATTATTTACATTGAATGCTGAAATAATTAATGAAACTATTGGAAAGAGAATAATTATTGCTCAAAAGATTAAGAATAAGTAGTTAAAGAATAATCAGAATATTTCAAGTGCTGTTAAGGGTTTGGTGTCAGTTTCGTTAAAATTAATTCGTCTAGGAGTTAATTTTTTATACGGAACTTTTACTTTATCAAAGGTATGTTGATAAAATCTTTTGCGTTTTCATTTTTCGAACATTAATCTCTCCTTGACATAGTTTTAATAAACCCTCTTGCACCAATAGCAATTGAAATAAGAGCAGCAAAGGTTGTTAAGGCAGCAGCAAATGCTTGGTCACCTGGGATGTTGGTTGCTCCTTGTGCGATTTTGAAGACAAATGAAATAATAATATCAGTTGATGCTTCATTGAATGCAGATGCTTTAGCAAAGTTTGGCCCACCACCAGTGAAAATAGAAATTGTAGTGAAATTATTAAATGCTCCAACAAATTGACCAATTAGCATCGGTGCAATTGAAATAAGAAGCGATGGTAAGGTAAGATGTCAGAATAGTTGTCTTCCTTTTGCTCCATCAACAGCACCTGCTTCATAAATATCTTTTGGTATAGATTGTAAATTACCAGTTACAAGCATAAAGATAAATGCATAAGCAATTCATGTTTGCACCACAATTACCAATACACGAGCAGTCCCGATTTCACCTAATCAGTTACGTGGCTCCTTTAGTAGTCCGATTGATAACATTATTTTGTTAATGTATCCAACTTCACCACCTTGAAATGATGATCTAAGAAATGATAAAGTAACGAATGCTGGAATAGCTCATGGTAAAATATAAATAAGTCTAAATATTTTTTTAAACTTAATGCGTTGGTTATTTGTTAAAATTGCGATTATAATACCAAGTGAAAT
Source organism: Mycoplasma sp. 4013 (assembly GCF_054353875.1). Classification (NCBI taxonomy): domain Bacteria; kingdom Bacillati; phylum Mycoplasmatota; class Mollicutes; order Mycoplasmatales; family Mycoplasmataceae; genus Mycoplasma; species Mycoplasma sp. 4013. The sequence goes on from NZ_JBTHHK010000002.1 coordinate 52,246, forward strand.
AGGGATAAAGGTTGAAAATACTGTTCATATTGCTGTTCAATAAAATACACGTCCTAAACCACTAAAGATACCAGTGTTACGAAATACTCATCAATATCCTCAGTTTTTAAGCCCTACTCAGTTGACAGTTTGTGCCGGAGCATAGTGCTCAAAACCATAGTTAGTAAATGAAACAAGTACTGATGTAATAATAGGTGTAGCTACCACAAAAAGCATTAATACTCAACCTAAAATAGAGATCACTCAGGGATATCCACCTGTCGAAATTCATCTTTTGGTATGTGATCATTTACTTGGACGAGAACCATATTCTAAGTTTTTTGCTACCCGATAACTACTAAGCGATGATGTAGCAAAGTATATTATGACTATTACCATCAAAATAACACTTATAACACCACCAAATAAGTATATCCGAGCATCTGTTAAAATACCTTCTGCATGGTTAAATTTGCCTGCTCCTAAGTCGCTAAAACCAGGAATTCCACCCATTTTATCTCAGTAAGCACCAAATGAAAATGGAACAATTAGTGCTCATAAAAAGATGCTTCCTAAACTAAGTAAAATTCCTTTTATGTATTGTTTAAAGAACAATAATTCAGAAAGACCAGGGAAAATAAATCCAAGCACTAAAGCAAGTCATCTGAAATTTTTCATTGTTTCAATTGGTATTGATTTTTGTGCTTCATTAATTTTGCTATCATATATTTTTGAATTAACTCGCATTTCAGCGAATTCACGTCAAAATGAAGTTTTCAAAATTTCTTTGTTAGATAAAACTTTTGATTTTAATTTTGCTTCTGTAACAGCCTCTTTATAGTCGATTTTGTATTCGATTTTCTTGTTTTTGAAAGCTACCTTAGTAATTTCTTTTGTCTTAATTTTTGCTTTTAAAGCTGCTATATTTTCTTTATAAGTTTTTTTATAAAGTTTTTTAGATGAAGCAAAAACTTGTTTTTCTGCTTGATATTCAGTTATAGGTTTTTCTTGTTTATTAATATTTGGATTGACATCATTATCATTTAGTTTTTGGATAAGATTATCAATTACAGTCATTAGATTCTCAAAATCAGAAGAGTTTTGGTTTTGATTTGATAAGTGTTTAAGATTATATAAAGAAACCTTTGATTTAATCCGTTCTTCGCAATATTTAATGCGAGTAAGTCGATAATCAATAAACTTTTCTCTTAATGCTTTTGATTCTACCTTGTGAAATTCACCTTCATATGTATATTTAACTTTTGCATCTGCAAGCAGATTTTTATATTGGGATTTTAACAATATTGAAAATTCATTTTGAACTCTTAAAACATTAATAAAATTTAAATATTCTTTTAAAGCGATATTAACAAAAGGATAATCATTGGTTACTTGATAAGCATTAAGAATATTAAGAATTTTGTTATTTTTAACTTTTAAACCTTTTAAATCTAGGTTTTTTATGCTAAAATCAATTTTTGGTAAGTTATTGAAGTTTTTTGAAAGTAATGAATATAAGTCTTTATAATTTTGCAATCTTGCTCGTTCTTTAAAAAATGGTTTAATTGATCTATATCATTGCTTAATTTTTATAACTTCTAAATTTGATTTATCAACAATTTCTTTAACAATCGCTTTATTAGCAACCTCAGTTGATAAAATTTGTTCTTGTTGTTGCTTTATTTTTTCTAACGAAAGCAACTTTTGTTGTTTAGCTTGACTTTTTCGTTCTTGCAGTTTACTTGTGTATTCATATTCGATTTGTAGGATTTTTTGTCTGTTTTCAAGAATAATATTTTCTTTTTCTTTTGTATATAACTCTTTTTGTAAAGTATATGTAGATTCATATTGATGTTTTAATTCTTGACGACGAGCAAATAAACTTAATCTTTGTTTTTCTAGACTTTCGTAGAAGTTTTTAAAGAATATTTTTGCTGAATCTCCTAATTTTTGGATATATGCAAGTTCGTTAGGTAGCAATAAATTATGTATTTTTTCGATATCAAATTCTGTATCTTTAACATGTTTTAGATAAAGTTTAAGTATAGAAAAGATAGTATATTTTTTAAATGTTTGCATTTCTGAAAGACGAGTTGAAGTCTGTAGTTTTTTAATACTTTCGACTTTAATTTCTAAATCATCAGCAGATTTTGTTAATGAATAAACAAAATCTTTTGCATATGATTTAATGTCTTTTAGTTGTGCATTAATTTTTTTAAGTTCAAAATTTAACAAAGAAATAGAAGAGGTACAAAATGATAATTTCTTAATAGAATCTTTAAGAACTATTATCTTGTTTTTGTAAGCAACTTTGTGCGAATTTAATTCGCGTTTTAAGTTGTCTTGTAGTTTTGTTCTTGCTCGTAAGAATAAATCTTTGTCTATTTTTTGTTGGTTATTAATACGATCTTGTGTTCTTAAGAAGACATTTTTAATCTGTTTTTTATAGGATTTAAGATTACCGGCACTCTGAGGTAATATTGAATCGAATGATTCACCGTATCAGTTGTACAGCTTTAATTTTTCCATAAATTACCTTGCCTTTCCTTTGTGTATTTTAACCCATTCATAATAATGAAGCTTTCTTTGAATATGATATTGTATACTGAATGTAAATAAAGCAATAACAGTTGAAAAAGAGAAAATAGATATAAATGTACCTGTTATTATTTGAAAGTTACTCATATAAGATGTTCCCCTAAAAAAAGGTAGACCTGTAAGTAAAATAAAAACAATAATCCAACATGTAAAAAAGATATATCCTGCTTTCAATTTACTTCGTAAAAGTAGTAAATAAATCAAAAAGAAAACTAAAACTAAGGTATTTGCAATATAAGCAACTAATGTTGCGATGGCATGATTTTTTGCAAATTCACTTAATTTATCTGCATCACTTCTTATTTCAATAGGCACCGATTCAGTATTAATTCCATATCCGAATGGAATTAATACCCATATAAGAAGCACTGCTGTAAGCAGTGCTAATAGTATTAGTAAAATATAAAACTGTTTTTTTTCGATATTTATTTTATATTTAGTATAACTGTACATTTAGCTTACTTATTATATGAATACTACTCTAACTGGTAAGTTACCAGAATTTATTGCATTAAGTGTTTCAGTATAATCAGCTGATAATTTATCTTCCATTGCACTTAAAAACTTATCTTGTGTTTGAAGTTTATCACCTAATGATCTGTATCATTCTGCTGAACCAAAAGTCTTATCGTTTCAATTTGATCAAACAGTTTTTAGGTTTGGATTAGAGTTATCAAATCTGGTTGGTTGGACTTGTAGAATACCTAATCCTTGTTCTTGAAGTTTTTTGCTTGATGTTAGAACATTAAACACAAAGTTTACAGAAATTGATTTATTGTATTCATCAATGTTATTTTTAGTGGTAGCAATGGTAACATCAGATAATGTTCCATCTTTCTTTTGCATCATAGATGACATAAAATCATCAGCAAAAGTTGAAATCTTAGCAAAGTTTTCAAATCCAGCTAAATAAAGTTTTACAATTTTACGGATTTGTTCATCAGAAACAGTTGTAGGAGCAGCAGTATTAGAGAAGAATTTTGCACGAGCAAATACTTGATCTTCAAATTCATGGAGTTTATTGTCTTTCATCGCTTGTTGAATCTTTGCAATTAAAGCGGCTTTTTGACCATTGTCATCTCCATTGACACCAAAAATAAATTGTTCAATTTTTCTTAAGTGGAATGTTCCGTTGTTACCATTTTCATCTGGTTTATCTTGAACCATATCAACAAAACCTAGATTTCCAAACTTATCCTTGTTTGTTAAGGTAGCAAATGCTCCTGCTTTCATCTTGTCTGCACCAAGCTGTCATGGTTGTGCAGGTGTGCTACCAACTAATTCATCGCTTCATTTAGTTGTGAATCCCATTAATCCAGCAAGTGTATTTCTGAGTGGCAATGCATTTACCAAAGAATTATTTAGTTCATCAACTTTTGCTTTTGTTTCAGTTGAACCATTGAATGTAATTTTCATCTTATCTTTTGAAACTTGGTTAGCATCTGCGATAGGATTGTTTTCATCAGCCTTTGATTCTCATAAACCTCATTTTCCGTAGCTTCCTTTTAATTCATTAAGTTCACTTAAAACGGTTGCTAGTTTACTATTAAGTTCATTGAAATCAGCATAACCTAAATTTTTTGCAAAATTTTGTATCTTAGTTTCTTCTGATGTATTATCTGATTTGATTCTATCTGACATTCTAGAAAATAGAGCTTCTGAATAAGGTATTTTAGAATCTTGTTTAAAGTATTGATAGTATGAATCGAAATTAAATGCTGCTTTTAAAACTTCTTCAAGTGCTTTCTTTCTTTCAGGTGATGATCCGTTGTTTCTTGAAGAAATACCATAACCTCAACCACCGGCCGCCTGAATGTATGGAGCTCCATCATCAACAGGAACTACATTGAAGAATGATAGTGCATTTGCTGCATCTCTTGAGTTTTGAACATCTCATGTCCCAATTAATGCATAGTCAAGTTTTTTATCTTTCATTGCACTAAAAATAGTTTGGTTAACAACACCCATATCGCTTCCGTACATTGCTTGTAAATCACCTTGACTTAATCCGTTTTTAGCTCAAACGGTTTCTTTGTATGCCTCTGGTGTCAATCCATAAGCTGCATGAATAATTGGATATAAAACATTAGCAACTTCTTTTAATCCATCTTTAAGTAATCCATGTCATTTATCACCTTTTACAAATCATGAAGAAACTTGTCCTTCATTATTTTTGTATAAGTTCTTTTGGAAGAATGATTGAGATAATGAATCTCCACCTAATTCATCTTGTTGCACTTGTGTGTATGAATCTCATGCTTTTTTGATCCCACCATATAATATACCATTACCATATCAAAAGTCTTGTAATCTTAAGACTAATTTACCTTTTTCAACTAGTTCTTTCAATGTATCTGTATGTTCATTTGTAAGTTCAGCTCTTGTGTCTGCTTCATCTTTGTTTGATGCTAAAATAAGACCTTCCTTGTTATGACGAACTGCTAAAAATTTATGTGTAGGTTTCTGATCTTGTGTCCCGTTAATAGTTCCGAATTTAACAATATCAGCTTTTTGGTCATCAGGTAGCGATACAACTTTGTTTAAATCATCTAGTACTTTTGGTGTATCATTTACTTTATCTCCAAAGAATGTATCTAAGTCAGCTAAATAATTATTTTGTGCAAATTCTGTAACACGGTCTTGAGGTAAATAGAAAATATCAGGAACAGTTGGGTCGTTTAATCCTTGTGTACCAAGGTTTAATGCATCGAAAACACCTTTTTGAATAAATTCAAGTGTAAATCCATCTTTTGTGTGTGAATCAGAAGCATCAAAAAGTTTCTTAACTTCATTGTAAAAGTCCTTTTGTGCTCCATCCACAGCGATGTAAATTTTCTTAGAACCTTTTCCGGTGTCTTGTTGTGCTGAACCACTTGTTCCACAAGAAACAGCAACTCCTACTGCTCCAAGCGATAATAATCCACCTGTATAAACTAATGCTTTTTTTATTTTCATATTTCAATATTCCTTATCTATTGTTAAGTAATTACAGGATTATTCAAATGCAATTTCATTTTTTTGATATGCAATAAAAGAAAAAATAATACAAATTGGTGAGAGTAATAACAAACCACTTATACAAGCAACATAACCTATCCAGTGATTAAATTCTGTTTTTGACATTATATAAATTACATGAATAGTTATTAAAGCAATCGCTAAATAATTTATTACTAATACAGCAAGCATTATACGTACTCAATAATTTTGCAAGGTTTTGAAAAGTTTAATATTAAAAACATTAGGAGATTTACTGAGATTGATAATAATTTGGATAAAAATAATTTCTATAATAAGTACAACAATGTTTGCAAAGAGTAAAAATAAATATTCTAAGATTTTTGGAGTATATTTGCGTTCAAGTGGTAATTTACCTAATCAAAACCACCTAAAACGAGTTTTAAATGGTGGTTTTGAAAAATGTATATTTTTCTTCATAATCCTGATTAAATTATAATATAGCAATACAAAAAACACATAATAATTGTGAAAATATGATATTAATTCCTTTGATAACTTGATATGTCAAGATAGTTGTTCCATAATTTGCTTATTTATAGATAGATTATGACAAAACAATTTTATTTTTTTGTAAATAAATTGGTTTTTGTTCAAGTGTTCGTTATTGATTTTTAATAAAGTTAATAATAAAGAAAAATACACTTTTTAGCTCATATATAAGCAACAAAAGTGTATTTTTATCTCGTGTAATAATAATATATTTCAAGGTTATTTATATTATAAACAGAAATTTTATTGTTTTTTAATCAAAAACACTCCGACTTTTATGTGTGAATCGCTTTTCAATGATTTTTCACTCATTTGAAAACTTTGATTGATTAAATCCTTATCAAATTTATATCCATCTTTTAGGTTAATCTCAAAACTACCTAAATTGTCACTATATACAACTAATAAATAATTTCCATCATGGTTATCTCTTAAGGTTAAATTATTAGGATAATTTGATGCATTTTTGATAATGTCTGATGGTTTCTTAATATATTTTATATCTTGATCTCTAAGTGATGGATATTGCTCGCGTAAATGGATTAATTTTGAAACTAATACATATGAACCGTTTTTATCAGAAACTAATGATTCAACATATCCTTCGCCTTTTGAATCCTGTGTTTGAATAATATCACTTCCTGATCTTTCATCCTTAAAATAAACTCTTTTGTGCAAATCTTTTCATCAATATGCTTCACGAATTTTATCATCACCTTTACTTTTATCTCCACCTTGCATTAATATTTCATTTCCGTCATATAAAATAGGTGTTCCACCACGAGAAAGCAAAGAAAATAATGCCGCTAAATAACCTGCTCTTTCTTTATTGTTAAGTCTATGTGATGTTCCTAACGGTGATTTTGTTACATTTTTTTTATAATTTGCTATTCAACGATCGATATCATGGTTATCTAAAAACGGTAATCAATAACTCATACCTTCATCGCTGTTAAGATAATTGATTAAGTTTTTTTCCTCATCAGAATTAATAAACGGATGTATTTGATATTTATAATGATTTCCATCTAAGACACTACCAAGAGCTTTATAATTCGACCTTCCATACATTAAATATTTTGATGCATCATAAACACTTTTTCATCATTCCCCGAACATTAATACTTCTTTATCAGAACGAGCAACATTATTTTCTATAGCTTGCTTAATTTCTTTATCAGACACATCGCGTCAATCAAAAAATAATTGGGATGTTTTTGATCCATCACTATCGGTTGGTTTATGTGAATTTTCGCTACCAAAATAATGGTAAAAAGCATCATAGCGAAAACCATCAACACCTTTTTTGATTCAGAATTTATGAATGTATTCTATTTCTTTTAAAACATCCGGATTAGTTAAATTTAGATCAGGCATCCCTTTTCAGAATTTTGCTGCATATCTTAGATTTGTATCAGGTTTTGGGTTTTGATGATAATTAATATTTTTAAAGATTTTTCTTACATCTTTGTCTTCACCATAATCTTTATCGTTTGTTGGTTTGTTATCATAAAAATAATAATATTTTTGATATTTTTTATCACCATCTAAAGCTTTTTGAAACCAAGGATGTTCATAAGATGTATGATTTAAAACCATATCTAAAACAACTCTAATTCCTTTTTTGTGTGCCTTAGTTATAAAATTATCAAAAGCTTGCATTCCACCAAGTTCAGGAGCAACAGCAGTATAATCGATAACATCATATCCATGATATGATGAAGACGGATGAATTGGTGATAGATATAAAGTGTCTATTCCTAGATTCACGAAGTAATCCAAATTATTAGTTAAACCAATAAAATCACCAATTCCATCATCATTTCCATCAGCAAACGAATATACAGTTAACTGATACATTACATTCGATTTTGCTTTAGCGATAAATGGAGCTTGAAATTTTGCATTTTGATATTCATCTTGGTAGCTTAAGTTATTCAAACTTTTTTGGTTTTCAGCGACAAATTCATCATTTCCTCACCCTTTTAATCTTTTAACAGTTGATACATCATCATTTTGTTGACTGCATGAAATAGCAGTTGCAATAAATGCAGATGATGTTAAAAATAAAAATTTTTTTATTCACCATCTATGTCTCATATTTACTCCATTAGCATAAAAAATCTACTATAAAGTAGATTTTAACTTCCTTTAGCAAGATTTAAGATATCTTTTCTTAATACTTCAACTTTATCTAAATTACCTTTATTTTTTTGTCAATTTGATATCAATTCATTAAGTTTTTCAGATGAAATTTTGTTGTTTTTTTCAAGGATATCAAGGTTTTTTATGATTTGTTGCATTGATGAAGATTCAAAATATGCATTATTAATTAACTGTAAAGAAGTTGCTTTATGAATTTCGTTTCTATAAAAATTTACAATGCTTTTTTGAAAACTTTTTAAAGTATTAGAAGCATTCTCATGTAGTTGTAATTTACCGATTTTATCAATGTAATCCAAACTTTTCTTCTTACTTCTTTCAATAAATCCATCGTTTAGTTCTTTTAATAAAGCATCAAGTTTAGCTATTTTTTGATCATTAGTAAGGTTTTTATCATCATAAAAAACTTTTACTCTTGTGTCAAAACTTAATGCTCAATCAGTATCTTTTGGATTACTATTAATTATACTGATTTTAGTATCTAAAAACTGCTTATATGTTTGACGTAATTTGCTTACATCATCAGGAAACGATTGTACATATTTTAAATTATGTGTCGGTATTGCTATAGCAGCTGAAACACCAGCAGCACCTAAGATAAATCATGAACCAATAAGCACATTTTTCATAATATTACTTTTCTTTTTGTCTGTCATTATATTCCTTATATTTATTATTATACATTTTTATTTTATATATACTTATCTATCACATTATTAAATTTTTTGCTTTGATATATCAAGTTATTATAAATTTCATAATTTTTCTAATTATCTGGTAATGTTTACACCATATAATACACAAAACACAATATTTAATTATCTTTTAGTTTAAAATATAAATAAGGTAAAATTATAATGAAAGGAAAAATGGATAATAATATTGTTTTGTTTGGTATGCATAATTCGCTTAAACTTGCTCAAAAAGTTTCAGAAATTATTAATATACCACTTTCTAATGTAGAACGAACTGTATATGCTGATGGTGAAGTTATGTTGGTTTCGACTCCAACTGTAAGAAATAAGGATGTTTATATAATCGCAAGCACATCAAGACCTGTAAATGATAATATTATGGAACTTTTGATGTTTATTGATTCGTTGAAACGTGCTAGTGCTAAAACAATTAATGTATGCTTAAGTTACTATGGATATGCCCGTCAAGATCGCAAGGCTCGTGGAAGACAACCTATTACAGCCAAATTAGTTGCTGATTTGTTGCAAACAGCAGGTGTTTCTAGAGTAATTTGTGTGGATTTACACAATCCTTCAATTCAAGGTTTCTTTGATAAACCAGTTGATGATTTAAGGGGACAATATCCAATCGCAAAGGCATTAAAAGCAACAGGTGAAAAATTTACAGTTGTTTCTCCCGATCATGGTGGAACTGTGCGCGCGCGTAGATTAGCTGAATTAATCGCAGAAAGTGTGCAAATATGTATCATTGATAAGCGCCGCACTGGTGTAAATCAAACAGAAGTAATGGGGATTTTAGGTAGTGTAAAAGATAAAAATGTTGTAATAATTGATGATATCATCGATACTGGTGGAACTATTTTAAAAGCAGTTGAAACTTTAAAAGCAAATGGTGCTAAAAAAGTTATAGTTGCTGCAACACACGGAATTTTTACCAAGGGTTTTGAAGTTTTTGAAAATCACCCTGATGTTTCTAAAGTAATTGTAACAGACAGTATAGATAATTATGAAATGTTAGACAAGTTCTTGAAATTGCAAATTGTTTCACTTGGTGAATTTTTAGGTAAAGTAATTAATGCATCATTAGTTGGGGAAAGTGTTTCAGAAATTTACCGCAGTTATGAAAAAGAAATATCAAGTTAATTAGCATCCATAACACACTTTTGTGTGTTTTTTTTATATTACAGTTTATCAGCAAAATTTATATTTTATGATATTACAAATTTTATGCTGATAAAACAAATTATATGAATAATAATGTAAATAATTACTTAAAAACAAAATTATTTTATGAAATTATTAAAAAATGTTAAAAATGCTCAAAACATATGATATATAGCACCCTTTAAAAACACAATAAATATATAAATATGAAAAATTATGGTAAAATTATATAGAATATTTATTCAAACCAACTTATAAAAAGAAAGGAAGTATGAAAAAACTAAAACTTAGTTTAAAAGCAAAAGTTTTACTTTCAGCCAGCATAATAACATTTACATCTGCTATAACTGTAGCAGCAATGTATGGATATGCAAATAACTCAGATGAGGTGCGAGGTTCATCGCTGCCTGTAAGTAAAGAAGAACTGAAAAACGATTTTTCTAAGTTATATAATGAAAATCATGAATTAACACCTGAAATCTTTATCACTGATCCGTCAAAAGAAAATGCAGTTGGATTTATTTCACCTGACTATAAATCATTTGGATTCAATGATAACAAAAGCAAACTTTATTCATTTGAAGACTTTTTTAATGAGTACTATAAAAGATACAATGAAAGTTTTATCTTAGCAGTTAAATATGGTTCATTTACATTTTATGATGAATATGTTTTAGCAGTAAAGCCAGATAAATTTATCGACTTTAGCAAGTGATTTATTAATAATGTTGCATGAGGACCAGATTTATTAACCTTGGATAGTTTTAGATTGGTACCAGGAGTAGAACAAAACGGAAATGCGATTACATTAGGATCGCATTCTACTTTACATAAAGAAGTAAGCGAAATCAAATTCTTCCCTGATGCATTCTTTGGTTCGATGCCAGTTTACTCAGTAATAGGTGGAGCGGGAAACCGAACCGATTCACTTACATATGCAACATTTAAAGATCAACAAGATAAAGTTACTGTTGATAACTTTTTAGCAACCATTCCACTTGCTTCTGCGATAAAAAATTCTCGTTCAGCAAATAATCTACCATTTTTATCGCTTTATAATCCAAACAGATTATTAGGAGAAACCTTTAAAATCTTTATTCCAAAAACTACACGTTTAGAAGATACATTGATTTTACCAAAAGATCTCACAGCATATACATTTACATTAGAAACCAAGGATGTTAATTTACCAACATTTGATAGTTCAGGGCATTCAGATGCCCCAAAAATAACTTATGATTCATTAGTTGATGCGAAAGTTACAAAAGTAACATCATCAAAACCAAATAATAGTGATAATCGAATCTTGAGTATCGAATTTTCTTATAAGGATGCAGATGGTAAAGATGCAAAATTTGTCTATGCAGCAGCAGAAAACGAAATCGATCCATATTTTGAATTAAATTACAAAACATTTAAGGCTATTTTAGATCCAAAATTAAAACATTTTTTAGATTTTTTTGATGTTAAAGCATATGAAGGACAAACACTTTGAATTTATGCTGATGAAAATGCTAATTTATCTGCATATGCATCAAAAGTCGAAGCGATGAATTCGATTGATTCATTGCGTGACTGAAGCAAAGTTCCCCAGGAAAGCAAAAATCGTTTACGTGAATTTAAAGTTAAATCAATTGATGTTAAAAATAAACGTCTTGAAATTACATTAGAAAACACTAATACAAATATTCCACTAATTATCACTTTTGATGCGATGCATATGAGTGATGCCGAAAATAAATTATTCGAACAATTTAAAGATGCAGTAGGGTACAAAGGTTCAATTAATCCAATTTCAATTAAATCAGGCCCAGAAGATATTAGCATCGTTGATAAAAATGGTAGACCTCTTAGAGGATTATCGACTCGTAAATATCAAATTTATAACGAAGTATATACCGGTTTAGTTGATAAAGTTCTTAAAAAGTTTCCACAATTAGCAAAAAAACTAAATGGACCACATATTCAAAGAACAATTAACGATCAAGGATTTTATGATTATAAATTAGTCGAAGGTGACTATTATGGATTACGTGATAGCGATCGTATAGGATTGCCATTATTGCTTTCTGCTACAATAGATAATTACGAAGGGATATCAACTGACTTCTTAAAATATGTTGCAACCCATGAATATGGACACCATTATACACTTGACCAATCACAAGCACTTAATCAAGACAGTAATGCCGTTGTTGTTGGAGGGATTTCTACTCGTGGTGGTTTAACTGAGACATCTTATTATTCAGCAAAATCATTGCGCAATTATTTAAAAGCACGTACTAATTTAGATTTTGTTCGTGTTAACGCGTTAGGGCAACAAACTGAAGATACTGATACAACAGGACAATACATTCGCTTCTTATTTAAAGATAAAAACGGAAAATTTGTTCGTGAAACAGACAAGCAAATTTGAGGAAACCCAATTCCAAACAGTGATGTGTTCAGTGTTTTGGATGAAAAAGATCGTAGATTTTTACAAGACTTTAAAGGAATGCAAGAAGCTGCAAAATTACGTGGAGCAAGATTAGGTGATTTATTTATAGCTAATTCATTTGATGAAAATTCAGGTACATTAAATCCATTTATCGAGGGTGTAAGCAAAACTTTTGAGAAAAAACAAATAGACGGAAAAGATGTTTATGTTTTTAAAGAAGTAGCAATCTCTGATATTGTTGAAAATATAAGAGATGGTTTAGGAAAATCACTTAAAGATGTGATTAAAATTGCTTCCCCAAATTCAATAACAATTTCAGTAGTTGAAACACAAAAAGATGCAAATGCCGCTACTATAGCAACCAAAATTAATGTCTTTGATAAAGATGGAAAACCAGCAATTAATGTTCCGTTAAATGAACCACTTGATGAAAAAAGTCTTGATTATATAAGTGAACAAACAAATATTATTAAGAGTACAATTGAGAGTTTATTAATTACCCGTTTTGCAGATTCAGGTTGAAACACCCGTGATACAGATTTTGGTGGTGTAATTGGTCCAATTCGTAAAACATTGCTTCAAGGAACCAATTTTACAGATAACGGATTTGTTGATTCTTTAAAATACCGTTCAGATGCAGTTGAATTAGATGCAGATTCAAACAGAATCGATCAAATTTACCAAAATAACACAAAACGACCAGGAACCCGTCGCGCATTAGAATATACAGCATTAACAGATAAAGGTGATTTATACACAAACCTCAGTGAAATAATTGATACATATGTAGGATTTATTTTAGAAAACCAAAATAGAGGTTCACAATTTCAAGATGGATATTATGCTCAATTGTTGAATGTTTTTGCTTTTGTTAAAGATGGAAAAATTCAAAAAGGATATACATTCCCGTTAATACTAAACAATCATTTTTCAGATAAAGTCCTTTATAATCCAGATGAAAATGGGCAATCTGATTTATGACCATATGCAAGACAGTTTAACAGTGATAACAATGCTAGTGGTCGTCCACAAATGAACCCGGCTTATGGAATAATGTTTAGTGGTTTTGGTTTATATAACATTGATCAAGACAAAAAATTTGTTCCATTCTTAGCTGGGATCGATGCAGATGGTAATGTTGTTTCAAAAGATACCTTCCAAAGCATAATTCGTAATCCTAGAAGTTTTTCTGCTCTTGTTAAAAAAATAGCATTTGTCAACTTTAATAAAAATACTGTAAAAAACTATAATTTATACAACTCATTTAATAAAGAGTTTTTAGCAACAGTTAAAAATGGAAATCAAAGCGAAACAACAGCAGCATTTGATGATTTCGAAAAATTTATTGAATTTACATCGATTGATTATTCTAAAGCATCATTAGAACCATTAACTGTTAAAGACGGTGCTCCCGTAATTAAATTTAATTGAGATGTTGATTACGTAAAAACTAAATTTGATTTTGATGCATTTAAAGCAGCAGTAGCAACTTCAGATGAATCAGCAGAAAATAAATCAAGAATTGCAGCAGCAAGCGATCAAGAACTTGCAAATGAATTAATGTTAAGATTTAGAAATTCAGATTATTTCTGAACAGTTACAGACTTTAATCCAGCAACTCAGTTAAAAGAAAATCAAGCAATTTTTTCATCTAAATACGGAATCGATATTTTAAGTAATACTTTTACAGACAGCTTTTACTTTGATAAAAAATTTATGGTTGATAATGAACTTATCACACCAACACAAGAACGTACATCATATGATGCACTAGAGTTGCAAAAAATATTCTCTGATTATATAACTGGCATTGTAGGTAAAGATTCTGCTACTAAGATACTAGAATTTACTAATACACAAGACTTATATCAATTTGTAGGTAATATCATTACTTACTTAGGACAAGGTTATCGTGATAATGATCGCATTTGATACCTAAGAAGAGCGGTTTATACTGTATTTAACAATGGATATCCTTCTTCTGATATTCTTGAATATAACTCTACGCGTGTTGAAAACTTGCTAAATGATAAATTTACTGACTATATATATTCAATTCCAGAAACTTTAACTCGTGATTATGTGCAAACTACATATGTCCCTGCCACAGCTGATTTTGGTAACTTGCCTACATACTTAACTAATGCAAACGAAGCATATACAGGACAAGATTATGTAATTGATGCAACTAAGTTAAAAATTTGAAATGAACATAAAAATAGTTATTCAAATATTATTAATGCAAGTTTTGATGCAGTTAGAGCAGAAGCATTTGATAAATTATTTAATGAAACCAAGGATATTTACTTTAAAAATTCATTAGATCGTCAAATCAAAGAATCATTAGCATCAGAAAACCAAATTGAAATACAAAAACTCGATAATCGAAATGCACAAATTGATAAGGAATTGAAAACTCAAATCACGGATGAGCAAAAGAAGCAATTAGAATCTGAAAAAGCAACTAATATAGCATCTAAAAATCAATTACAAGAAGCTAACAAGAAACTTAATGAAGAAATTGCTAAATTATTTGAAGAGCAAGACAAGCAACTACAAGATACATACGAAAAAGTAATTGGTGTATATAAAGGTAAATTATCTGATGTTTCTGATTCAAACGGAAGAAACGAGGATAGATCCTCATCATATTTTGGAAAACTTATAACCAAAAGCAACGGTTACTTCCAAGATCGCTATCAAAAAGTCGCTATTGGAATGCAACTTTATGATGATAATGGAAAAGAAATTATGGATGATGACATCCGTCTAAAGGACTTTAAAAATCAACCAATTAAATCACGTCCGAGAGCTTTCTTTATTTCACAATTACGTAATTTTGGTATCGGAGAGAGAACTGTAGCTGGTATCTTTAGAAATAAACGTATTGATTCATTAGCATTATACGGATATGTTTCTAACGAAGATGCTAAAAAGATAAAACAACTTCGTTTTACAGATGTTGAAACAGGTGAGCAAAAATTCTTACCAATTAATATTAAAGGAACAAATAACGTCTTTTATCTCAAACAACAAGGTGATGCAAGTTCTAAGGTTAGAGTAGAAGATGAAGGATATACTTCATGAATATCTGATTTTGGAGTTATGGCAAAATACCGTAATACCTTATTATTACCAAAGCATCAATACTACATTCAATTTGTAGATGAAAATAATAAAGTTGTTTCCGATTTTACCTTAGGTGATGTAACTCAATTAGCAGAAAACGGAAAAACAGGTACACAAGCATCAGTAACTATAAGACATAATGAAGATTCAAAAACACAAGATAAAGGTAAAGCAATAATCAAGATTGATTACCAATTTAACATAACAGGATAGGAGCTAATTTGAAAAAAAGGTTATGATATTTATTTACCACAACCGCTGCACTTTCATCAGCATCCTTGCTAGCAATAGCGTGTAGCACCAGTGGAAATAACACAACAAATACAAAGAGTCTAAATGAAGTTCATAGTCAAAATTCAGTAATTGATTATGATCTTGGTTTAGCAACTGAACCAATTAATAACTTAAACTATATAAAATATAAATCAGTTGATAAAATATTACCTTCATTAGTCGACTCATTTCTTAAAAGTGGACCAAACAGTGATTTAAAATCTATTACTAAAATAAGTCCGTTAAATATGGTTATGGTAGATACCGATGGAACTGTTAAAACAACAGAAGATAAAAAAACTGAACCAAGTTCAAACTTTGATGATTTCTTCAAATTTAAAAATAAATTAGAAGAAAGTGATGGTTTTGGTAGAGTTCGTGGTAGTTGATACGGATTACATGACTTTGGTATTACTGGTGGTTTAGGGCGTGCGACAATCGGTGATCCACAACGAAATGCAAGTATTTATGCATTCCCTAACCCAAAAAACAGCAACAACTATATGGCAGTAACTGGATTTCTAAACAACGGATTAAATCGCTGAAGTAACGGAGATGTTTCAACAGCACAGGATTTACGTGATTATTTAGAATATATTTTGGATATTAATACCGGATCACAAAAACTAGATTCTGTATTAAAATACTCTATTCGTGGAGCCGAAAAATTTGTTGCTGCTCAAAAAGACTATGTTGATAAATTTGGTGTACCATATAAAAATCCATGAGGTCGTAGAAAATACATTAAATTAGCAGATGGTAGTTACATTCAAGATCCAAGTGAAAAAGAGTGACAATCACAAGTTTCAAAAAATAATGTACCTGCTGATACAAAAGAAGTTGAAGCAATCAAAAAAGCTGCATTAGATTTTGGTTTTTATACTGGTCAGCTATATTTAGATTACAGTCTCGAACAAGTTAATGAGAGCATGGATTTAAATCCTAATTTCAAGATTGAAAAAGAATCACAAAGTTTTACATTCAGAGATCCAAAAGATAAAACTAAGACTTTTGTTCGCACATTAGTAAAAAATGTTTATGCAAATCCTTACCAAAATTTTAAATTTGATGAAGATGCAAGAAAAATTAAACCTACAATTGAGACATTAGCAAATAATTTAAATACTTTTACAATGATTTTTGATGAGAACAAGACACCAGGTTTATCATATATGCTATTTACTATTTTCTTCCACCTTTTCCCTGTAAATCGTAAGTATATTGAAACAGTTGCAGGTGGAATCGATGTCTTCGGATCACAAAAACAACACTTTTTAACAAATGGGCCATTTTTGATGAAACCTGAAAATGTTATTTTAGGTCCACAGGGATCATTATTGTTAGAAAAAAATCCAGATTATTTCGATGCAGAAAACACCATTTCAAACCGAATAAAAATTTATTTTTCAACTGACAGAAACACTAATGCAACATTCTTTGAAGATGGTTATATTTCACAAACTTATATTCCGGCTGAAAAAATAACACAATATTTTGCTAACCCTGAATACAAAAAATATCTAAATAAAAACACAGGTTATGGAACAATTGCTTTTGGATTTAACCTTGATAATGAAACAAACGCACAAAGTTATATACAAGATGAAGACCTTAGAAACGCAATTTTCTATGCAGTAAACCGTGAAAACCTGCTTAAAGTAGTTGGATGAGACTTTTCATTTCCAGTAAACACCTGAACAGCATATGGACAATATCGAACATATGATGGGAAAAATATCGAAACCTACTTTTCAGATATGAGTAGTGATGCAAAAGATGGAGTAAAATTCCCATTACAAAATTATGATTTTGTAACTCATCTTTCAAAAGGATATACTTTTGAGAAAACACATCGTTATGATCAAACATATGCACCAAAAACAGCACAATTTTATATTGAACGTTTTAAAGCAAGACACAAGGCATTAAAATCTGTAACATTAAAATTCTTAAACAACTCTAGTGATGAACAAAAGAAAGCAGGTGCATACTTAAAAGAAATATTAGGTAGAACTTTCGATGGTTTTGTAAACATTGATATTAAGAGTTTACCTGAAAACTCATTTGCTTCATTTATTGAAGAAGGAAAATACGACATTATCTATCAAAACTATGATAGATTAGGTGGAAATAGTGCTCAAGACTATGTTGCAGTATTCTTCAAACCCGATGAAATAGATAGTTTTAACCAAAAAAGTATTGCCTTTAAAACAAACCCAGTAGGTTCTTACACATATGCAGATTACATTCGCCAATTATATGTGCAAGCAACCAATTTAGATGTAGATAACTACATCGAAACAAAATTACAAACTCCGTTTTTAGCTTTAGTTAATGCATCACAAAGCGCAAAAGATGCATATGAAAAAGCTAAAAAAGGAGATAAGAATCATATAACAGCTTTTGAAGAAGCAGTTAAACCATTAATTGAAAAATTAAACAAAGACACATCAAAAACATTTAGTGACCGTTTAATTAAAAATTTAATTGAATATATGCTAATTCAAAATCCGAATATTAAAGCAGGACGTAAGAAAAAAATTCTTAATGAACTGTTATTAATGTTTGAGGGAATTGATAAATTAGCAGATGCTACACGCCCTACTGCAGATCGCTTACATATTCAGTGATCATTAGGAAAGATTGATACAAAAATAGATTTTTGACGTAAATTTATTGATTTATCTTTCATTCGTCCACAAGAAGATTCGCAAAGTTATACTGATAGAATAAATGCATTCTTTACCGGAAACTTTACAAATGCTGAGGCAAAATTAAAATGAACCCAAGAATATGTGTACATCTTCATCGGAGAACTTGAAAAAGTCATTCGTGATGCATCGATTGTTGTACCATTAATGGAAGTTGATACCAACTGAGAAATAACCAGAGTAGGTGGTGTAGATAGTCTTTATACATTTGCACTGCAATATGCATATGATTTTACTAGACCACCAAAACCAGGATTACCAAGAGGGAGGGCAAAATAGATGAAATGATCTAAAACAAAAGAAAATAACAAAACTACTTATGTTGATGATAACTTTATAGTTTTTTCAAACAAAAGAACTAAAGATGCAACATTTGTTGAGAAATTATTTAACATTAATTCACCTTTATTAATTTCTTCTTGAAGATTTTTTAAGATTATTGCCGAATTCTTTATTATTGGATTAATTGTTATTACTATTACATTCTTTTTAATTAATGCCGTTCCTGGTTCAAATACTTTAACAGCTGGTTTAGATGATGCAGCAAAAAAAGCAATAGAAGCAAAATACGGTTTAGATCAGCCGTTAATTATAAGATACTGACACTATATAGTAAGACTCTTTCGCGGAGATTTTGGTATATCATTATCATTATTTCCTGCACAAGAAATAAATTCATTTATTTGAGAGCGCTTCTATAAATCATTTTTAGTAGGAATTTTTTCAGTATTATTAACTGTTGTAATAGGAATTTCTGTAGGAATATGAGTTGGTAAAAACCCAGGCGGAATAGTTGATAATGTATCAACTGTGTTAGTAAGTATTTTTTCATCGGTTCCTTCGATTATTTTTGCTTTAATATTAGTATTTATCGGTCGTTTAATTAACTTACCATATATCTTCGCTCAACATAATTTCCTAACATATATCCTACCTGGATTAGCGCTTTCTCTTGGAAGTATCATTGTATATATCAAATATATTCGTACCGAATTAAATCGTGAGTTAAACTCAGTGCATGCTAAATTTGCATATTTAAAAGGATTATCAAAAAACCGTTTTGTATGAAAACATGCACTTAAACCTTCACTCTTCCCAATCGCAACATTCTTCCCTGCTGTTATTTTCGGTTCATTTATCGGAAGTATCTTCATTGAGCAAATCTTCTTTATTTCTGGTTCTGGTGCAACATTACTACAAGCAATTCAAACAAAAGACTATAATGTGATTTTATTCTTAATTATAATGTTTACTTTACTTACTATTTTATCTTATGCAACTCGTGATATCTTATATGAAGTTATAGATCCAAGAGTGCGTAGAAAGGGGGCATAATTGGCATTCAATGATAAAAAAGAATCTAAATTAGTGTCTTCTTTTAAAAAGTATTTAACTAAATTAAAGCAACGTCAACAACTTGGTCCAACAAATGAACTAACTAAGGATGCTGCTCCAAGTATGATATTGCAACCGTTTCAATATCAAGCATGAAAAATAGTAGGTAAAACTTTTGATTTCCATGCTGATGCACATATGGGTGCAGAAACGAAGGTATTTAAAGAATTTGTATATCGTTATTCAAAGAGTTTTGCAGGTGTATTTGGTTTTGTTTTATTAGTCGTGATTATTCTTTTATCATTTATTATCCCATTTACTACACAAGATCCAAACTTATCAAGCGTTGATGCAAGGTTCTTAACATTTAACCAAACAGACGAGCAAACAGGAATTTATCATATTTTTGGAACCGATTCAATTGGTCGCGACATTTGGGCACGTTTATGACACGGATTGCGATACTCGATTGCATTAGCATTAGTTGTTACATTTATCGAAGTTATCATCGGACTTACCATTGGGATTTTAATGGGTCAATATGAGCGTTTTGATCGTGTGATGACATTTATAATTAAGGTTATTTCAGTAGTTCCAACAATCATTATTTTGATTTTGATGACTATTGTTGTTAGTCCAAGTTTCTGAGTAATTGTTTTTTCTTTATCATTTACATCATGAACAGGAATGGCTAATCAAATCCGTGCTCAAGTTAAGCGCGCAAAACACTTTGAGTGAGTTGCAGCTTCGAGAGTTTTAGGTACACCAGCATGAAAAATTCTTAAAAATTATGTTCCTGTTATCTTGCCAATACTGATTACTCAGTTAGTATTTACAATTCCTGGGGTAGTGCTTTCAGAAACATCATTAGCTTTCATTGGTTTAGCAATTGATGACGTTCCAACCTTAGGTAACCTTATTTCAGAAGGTCAAAAGGTCTTTCCTACCTATTTAAGATATGTTTTTGTTCCATCGACAATGTTGATTTTAATTACAACTAGTGTGCAATTAATAGGAGCGAGCGTCCAAGATGCCTTGAGACGTCAAAGATAGAGGTTATTGTGAGAAAAGAACAAAATAGTAGATGATTTAGACGTTTTGATACAAAAACTAACAAAACTACTAATGATTTAAGTTTAAAAAACCAAAATCAAGAATCTTTAAATCAACAAACTAACATTGATACAAAAACCTATGAACAACAAGTTTCAAAAAAACAAAAGAAATTTTCTTTATTTTCCCGTTTCAAACGTTCTTATTTCAATTGAGATAATTTTTATAAAAATGTACAATACCGAACTTTTGAAGATGGAAGTAAATTAAAAATTGCTGCAGAAATAAAAGATATTAAACTTTCTTTTACTAACCCAGCTCGTCCAGGAGAAAAAAATATTGTGCTTCGTGGAACAAGCTTGCAAGTTTATGAAGGTAAAGTTCATGCAATTATCGGTGAATCAGGATCAGGAAAATCAGTAATAACATCACTTCTATATGGACTTACTGGTGATAATGCTGTTATCGATGGTGGAGAAATTCTTTTATACAACAATAATGTTGAAAAATTCTCATTTCGCGATTGAGAGCGCTCACATTATCGTGGTCGTGTAGTTTCTGCTGTATTCCAAAACCCAATGTCAACACTTAATCCTACAATGAAAGTAGGAACACAAATTATGGAAGGGATGCTGTTAAATAAGGTTGTTAAAACCCGTAAAGAAGCTTATGATCGTGCTGTAGAGTTTTTAAAACTAACTAAAATAAATGATCCTGAAGCAGTTATGAAGTTATATCCACATGAAATGTCTGGTGGTATGGTTCAACGGGTAGTTATTGCTGCAATAGTTGCATTAGAACCAAAAATTCTAGTTATGGATGAACCAACCACTGCCCTTGATCCAACTGTGCAAGCATTAGTTTTAGACATTATTAAAGATTTACAAACTAAATTAAAGTTATCTATCGTATTTATTACCCATGATTTAGGTGTTGTTGCATCGATTTCAGATTACATTTCTATTATGTATGCAGGACAAATCATAGAAGAAGGAACAGCACATGAAATTTTACACTATCCACAGCATCCATATACATGGGGGTTAATCCTTAGTATGCCCGATGTTAACAAAGGAAGTCGTTTATCAACCATCCGTGGAAGTGTACCATCAAGTTTAAATAACATCAAAGGTGATGCTTTTGCGGTAAGAAATGATTATGCATTAGGGCGTGACTTTGAAATTGAACCAGATTTTTATTATGTTTCAGAGACTCACCGTGTTAAGTCTGCTTTATTAGATCCACAAGCTCCAAAATACCAACCACCTGAACTTATCCAAAGATTATGAAAGGAATTTTTAGCTGAAAATGAGTAACGAAAGAACATTATATAAAGTTAAAAGATTCTTATTTGGTGAAAAAGAAGTTTGACGAACTCAAACTAAAGGTGTAGCAGAAATGCTACGCCCAAAGCATGGTGAAAGTGAATTAGTAACTATGCGCAATGTTGATATCACTTATGGAAGTGGAATTAAAGCATTTAGAGCAGTCAGTGATTTAAATTTAAACATTTATAAAGGTGAAGTTTTAGGACTTGTTGGCGAATCAGGGAGTGGTAAAAGCACCATCGGTCGTGCTTTAGTGGGATTGGTTCCTTATAGCTTTGGTGAAATTAAACTACTTGATAAAACCTTACCGAGAAAACTTACTCGTGGGTTCAAAGTAGGTAAAAAACTTGCTGAATATAAAGCAATTGAAAACTTTTTAACCAACAAAGTTCAAATGATTTTTCAAGATCCGGCCAACTCGTTAAATCCACATGCTAATGTTGAAGCAATTGTTTCAGAAGGTTTAACTAATACCAAAAATGCAAAAGAAATTTTCTTGTATAACTATGATCAAGAAGCAAAAGTAAAATTATATAAAGAGTTTTCACAACAAAACCACCCACAATTTTTTGGAAATTATGAAAAAGAATTAGATATTAAAATAGCAACCAATGAAGATATTTCATATCAAGCATTCTTTGTAGATTTATATAACCAAGTGATTAAATTAAATCAACCACATATAACTAAACTATTTGATGAACTTAGAGCAGAACGTGATAAATTAAGTAAACATACTGAAAAAGAATGTAAGCGTTTATTAGTTCGTGATATATTAAGATCTGTTGGTTTAGATGAATCAGTATTGCGTAGATATCCATTAGAATTTTCAGGTGGACAACAACAAAGAATTGGTATCTCTCGTGCTGTTGTACTGCGTCCGCAGCTATTGGTTGCAGATGAACCTATCTCAGCACTTGATGTGTCTATACAAGCGCAGGTGGTTAATATTTTCAATGAATTAAAAGAAAAGTATCAACTTACAATTTTATTCATAGCACATGATTTACGTATGGTAGAATATATCTCTGATCGAATTGCTGTTATGAATAAAGGAAGATTGTTAGAAGTAGGAAAAACCGAAGAAATTATGAATCATTCATTGCATCCATATACCAAAAGCTTACTTGATGCAGTTCCTTCAATTGAAGGAAGCAAAGGAAGTTTGGTTGGATATGTTTATGATATCAATATGCATAAATATGATGAAAATAACCAACCTGAATGAATTAAAATAAACGATGATCATTTTGTGCTCGGAACTGCTCAAGAAGTTGCAGATTGACAAGCAGGAAAATATTAAAAACCTTGTTTTTGCAAGGTTTTTTTGTTTCTATTGTAAACAAATAAATCACTTTATTTTCATAACTATATTACTTTTATGTCTATATACAAGGTGAAAAAGTTCAAATCACATAAAATATGCGATTTATTCCACAAATATGATAAATATTTAACAAAATATTACTTTATTTTAGTGAAAAACAGTAAAAAAAGTATAAAATTTTATTCATGCTATCATTTGTAGCAATATTTAATAAAATAATGAAAGGCTATTATGAAAGAATTTACAGCTAAAATAGTTGATCCGATTGGACTTCATGCACGTCCTACTTCAATTCTTGTAACTGTAGCTTCAAAATATAAATCTGATATTAAATTACAATCAGGTGGACGTGAAGCGAATTTAAAATCAATTATGAATATTATGTCTTTAGGTGTTAAATGTGGAGCAGAAGTAACTGTTAAAGTTATGGGTGAAGATGAACAAGAAGCATTTGATGCCATTCATGATGTATTTGTAAAGAACGAATTAATTTAATTAAAATGCTTTGCGTTTTAATTTTTTTAACTTTTTTGTAAAAATATGCTAAAATATAAAAACAAAAAGCCCGAGTGGTGAAATTGGCAGACACGCTAGACTAAGGATCTAGTGGAGCAATCCGTGCAGGTTCAAGCCCTGTCTTGGGCACCAAAATTTATCAAATTAGTTATATTAAGAGCATACACACAAGGATTGAATTTTCTTTTCAATCTTTATATGTGTGCTTTTTGCTTGTATTTAGCGACCAATAATCATTCTTTTTTTTGGATAAATGTGGTATTATATAAAAAAGTCATTATATATAAAATATATAATGAAGTGAAAGGAAGTATGAAAAAAAGAAAGTTTCTTATAACAAGTTCCACCCTTTTATTAGCAGCTACTACTATTGCAGTTGCATGTAAGGCACCAGGTTCTTCTGAAGAATTACCTCGTGGAGGCAAGGAATTTTATCAAAAACCAGTTCTTATACCTAATACTCAACTCCCACAACAACCTGTACAACCACCTAAGAGCACATTGTCAAATTTAAATATTTTAGGTGATCAAAAATTTGACCATATTGATGAGGCAAAACGTAAAAAATCAGAACATTTTATTCCTGCTAATGAAGATATTCGTTATGTAGCGATTGGTGATTCGATTACTGAAGGATTTGATGGAACCTTGCCACAATCATATCCTGGTCAATTAGAAAGTGATGGAAGTATTTCGGGTGTTTCATATCCTGCATACTTAGCTCGTTTGTTAAATCAAAACCACCGTGTTATAGCATTTAATAATTTTGCCGTATCTGGTTCTCGATTACTTGATTGAATCAAGTTACTTGGAATCCCTTATGATGATTCACTTGTTAAGGATGAAGATACATTAAGTATTTTTGGAAATGACTGACAAGCAAAAGCTCAACAAATAAAAGACAAGTTACAACAAGCAAACTTGGTTACTTTTTCGTTATCTGCTAATGATATCTTGTTTCTATTATTCCAAAACTTAGCAACTGATGATGTAACTAACTTAATAAAAAATTATTTAAAAGGTCAAGCAATTATTTCTGATGCAGTTGTTTTAATAAACAAGTTATTTAATAATGCGTTAAGAGAAACACAAAAAAGACTTACAACATTCGTAGCAAATTTAAAACAATTCGCTCCAAATGCTAATATAAACTTTATCGGTTATCCTACTCCGATGTTATCAATTGCCAATGTGATAAAAGAATATGTAGCTAAGTTATTAGGTGGAAGTTTAGATTTTTCACCACTTGATATCTTGGTAAATGTTTTAAACAAAGGAATTCGAGAGACTGCGATTATTAATAAAATTAACTTTATCCAACCTGTTAATAATGATTATTGAAATAAACATGCTTCCGAATTATCTACTATCTTTTTCGATATCCATCCAAATACTTTTGGATACAAAAAAATGGCAATGGATATATATTTAAAAATCACTAATCCATCACTAAATATTAATGATTATAAAGGGTATGATTTTTCACAAGAATATTTGGATTTTGATGCCAATAGTGCAACATACCAAATCCAACCTATTATTCCTAATTCACAACTTTTTGGACCAAACACTGCTTCATATTTAGATGTAGAAAATAATTATGAACAAGAAATTGATGACAAAAGAGATATATATAATTTTGGAAATCGCATTGCAGAATTAACTGAAACTTTTTCTTATCTAACTCGCGAAGCGTTTGATTTTTTAACTAATAACTCTATTTATAATGTTTTAGATCCAGAGCGTAAGTTAGCAAAGTTGTTTAATAAAAAAGTTGCTAGTGGTAAATTTACTAAGGACTCATTAGTTGAATCATTACTTCGTTCAAATACTTTACAAAGAATTTTATATAACTTGCAAACTCAACTACAAGAATATCAAGAACAAAATCAACTTACCTTAGATAATGTTTCTGCAGCATTTAAATACTCTATTTTAAATATAGATAACCTTGCTATAGTAATTTCTGCTGTTGCTTCAAGTGATATGGTTAAAGAGTATAAAACAGAGTTTGCTGATGCTTTAAAAACCATTTTAAATAATGCAATTAAGGTATTCGGACCAAATGTAAAATCTGCTGTAATGAATGCGATTTTAGCACCAATTAAAAAATATAATGTTAAAGAATCTGATATTTCATCAATACTTGATTCTGTTTTAAATTCTGAGCATCTTAAAGAACTAGTTTCAGCATTTGCGGATTCATATGCTTTACATCCAGATAACTTTACAGATGTTTCAAATTTATCTGATGTGTTTTCAAATATACTAAAAGATCCACAAATCAATACTCGCATTTCTAGTCACCTTAATGCCTTATTATTCGAGTTTTTAACTAGTCCTAAACTACAGGCAGTTGCTTCAGAATTTCTTTATAACTTTTTAAAAGAAAATAATTTAACAGCAAATATCACATCTGATGAAGTAAATGTTGTTATAAATGATTTAATTAAATTATTAAAACAACTTAATGATAACCAACAACTAATTGATAAATTTACCTCATATACATTGAATAGTTTTCCATATTACGGATACAACCGTATCGGTGATTTATTTTCAGTAGCATTAAGATCTTTAATTACAACAGAATTTATTGGATCGCAAAATGAACCAAAATTACTTGATTTTATTAAAATAATTTTAAATTCTGATTTATTGCAGCATCATAAAGCATTTATAAAACAAATTATCAGTAATGCCTTAGATTTAAATACATTAAAAGGGATTTCAAAATCTGTATGCAACCTTTTTGCTAATAGTTCGGTTGCAAAATATATCCCAACTAAATCACTTGATAAGTTAATTAATTTAGTATTTAGTCAACCACAAATACTTGATATTTTAAAAGCAACCTTAGATGCGATTTTAAATAATACTGCTGAATATAATAAAGCGCAAAGCCTAAATGATTTAATTGCTAATGCAATACAACATTTACCAATTGATAATCTTAAACCACAATTAATTGCAATTTTTAATAATATTTTAACTAATAATGAACTACCACAAATCATCAATGATGTAATGTCTACATCGCTTACTACATTTGGGATAGATATTAAGAATTCAGATAATATCAAGTTTATAAGTGATTTTTCACAAAATATCATCCCATATATCCAAAAACAACAACTTATCAATCCGATTATTGATGCATTTATTGATAAACTTAAGGCAGTTAAAACATCGAATGAACCAATAAAAATTCTTGCTCAAATCCCGGATGCAATTTTTGCAATCATTAAAAACAAATACACTACTAACACAATTACTCAAATTAAGGATTTATTGAATCAAAAATGAATTAAAGATAATTCAAATGGTGTGTTAAATACCGCTGCTGTCGTTTTAAATTCATTACAAGAATCAGGTGTGCTTTCAAATGGTATAACATCATTATTAAGCAACTTGCTTGATAAACCACAAATAGCAAAATATGTTGATAAAAATGAAATTCTGCAATTAACTTTAAATGTTATAAATCGTCCACAAACAATGAAGTTAGTAGTTGCGCTTTTAGAAAGTGTTTTAAAGAATCCTGATTTACTTGATAAACTATCATCACCAAAAGAACTTGTTTCAATTCTTTTAAAAGAACCGAAAGTTAAAGAAGTTATAAATAAAGAAATTAAAGAGATTCTTTTAGATGTAATTAATAATAATGATCTAACTAAAACAACCGCTAAGATAATTTATGAAGTTACAAATGCAAATGGTTTCGCTCTTGATCAAAAGTTTTTACATGTTCTTAATTCTGTTTATCCAAGTGCTTTAAGTGTACTTAAGTCATTAAATAAATTAAATCCTTTAATTGAACAAGTTATTGAACTTGTTACAACTTCTGATGATGTAAATTCATTATTATCAAAACTACCGCAATTAATATCATTATTTGACTTTAGCGATCTTGATTTATATAAACTTTTATTAAATACCCCTTTATTTACTACAAATAAAGAATTATTAAAAGAGTTGATTAATAAAGTTTTTGCTAAATTTAAAGATCAATATGCTTCAGCAGCACTTGACAAAATGCTCCCAGAGAGTGTTTTAGGACTTAATAAGACAGAATCAAAGACTTTGTTTGATAAGATAATCAAAAACACTGCGTTTAACTCTATATTTACCAATTTTACAGCATTTATCATAGATCACTCTCAAGAGTTTGTTAATGCAAATAGTTGAATAGACATAATTAATCTATTTTTAAAAGACACTAACTTTATAAGTTCAAACAAAGAATCGATTACCAACATTATTAATGAATATAAAACCGACGCTACATTGAAGAAGTTATTAGCAAACATTATTAGTGAAAAAATAGGTAATTTATGAATTTTTGCACATACTACTAATAAAAACCAACTTATTTCTGATTTATTAGACTATTTATTATCACAATTTGATAATTTAAAAGTTGTAGAACATTTATTTAAAGCATTGGATTTATATCAAAAATCAAGAAATACTAATCCTATAAAGATACTTAATTTATTTGCAAATGAAATAGCATCCGAGTTTAGTTCAGATGTTATTTCACAAAAAGTTATTACCTTAATTAAAGGGTTGCCAGATAATTTCATTTCAAACCATAAAAACGATTTAAAGCAAATCTTTATTAATGTATATGACTATTTTAAAACAGATGAACATTTAGGTTCAAAAATTTTGAACTTACTTCCACAAGCAACCTTAGCAGAAGTTAATAAATATACATCAGAACAAATAAGTGATCAAATTATTTATTCATTTTTAAATAAAGAATCTACTAAAAATTTATTTAAAGGAATTGTTGATAACATTTTAGATAACATCCAAAATCTTAAATCAATAAACAGTATCAAAGATTTATTGAATCATGTTGTTAAATCTATTAACGGAGAACAACTAAAAACTAGTTTAACAACTTGAATCGATGAAATTTTAAATGATGATAGCTTGGTATCAAATATTAATACCATTCTATCGAATGTTATAAAATTTAACTTTGTTGAAATTTATAATGATCCACAAACTCATCAGTTTTTAAATATTTTTCTCAAAGAAGCATATTCATGAGCAAAAGAATTAGGAATTATTGACTTAGTTGCAAATAACTTAAAAACATTCTTTGATGATTCTGAATCAGTTTTTGATCAAAGAGTAGCAACTTTAAAAACTTCATTAGCATCACAGTTGCAAACCAAAGTTATTGAAAACTTACATAATTTAGTTAAAAAACTTTATAACTCAGATGCAG
Organism: Mycoplasma sp. 4013; assembly: GCF_054353875.1. NCBI lineage: Bacteria > Bacillati > Mycoplasmatota > Mollicutes > Mycoplasmatales > Mycoplasmataceae > Mycoplasma > Mycoplasma sp. 4013. The sequence goes on from NZ_JBTHHK010000002.1 coordinate 81,706, forward strand.
TTAAAAAATATCCAGCATATACAGCAACGGTTGCTAACTATATCTTTAATAGTCTTGTTAACAACATTTTAATCTTTAAGGATATCATAAATAATGCATTAGTTTCAAATCAGATTATAGATGCATCGCAAAAATTAAGTGATGAACAATTAAATCAATTAAACCCATTACTTAAGGCTATTAATAACCTTGATAGTAATGTTTCGATTATTGATAAAATACTTGCTATACCAGTAGCTGAAATTAATAAAACAACTAATACAAATGAATTAATTAGTTTATTTACAAATAAATTATTATCAGCAATTGATTTAAATAATTATGCATTTGTAAAAGTATTGTTAAATTCAGAATTTGTGCAAAATCAGCACAATTGACTAAAACAAATTTTTAACAAATTATTAGATAAATATTGAACAGATGCTAATACACAAGCATTAGCAGAAAAAATCTCGGTTGATTCAGTAGAAACTACCCTAGGATTTACAAAGGGTGCTTTAAGAGATTTGATTAAAACTATACTTAAAGATTCAAAAACTAAAGAAATCATTAAATCACTTGGTGATAGTGCTATTGATCATATTTCATCATTAAAAGCACCTGATTCATATAACCAGTTAGTTAAAGCAATTTTTAATATTACTGGATTAAAAGATTCTATTAAAGAAAAAGTAGTAGCTTTAATCAAAGAATTTGTTTCAAAAGCATCTGTTAAAGAAAAACTAAAATCACTTGTAATATCACTTTTAAATAAGGAAGTGTTGCAACCATATTTAAAAGGGGTAAATGATAAAAATAAACTCGCTGAAAACATCATCAAGATATACGATATAGTTGATAGTCAACTTGATATAAGTGAATTAACTTTTGAAGTAATTTATGCATCGTTGCAAAACAACGGATTAAACTTTAATTTTACAAGTATTGCTAATGCGATTTTAAATGGATTTAAAGCTCGTTTAAACAAGGATAATAAGCAAGAAGAAAATATTATTAAGTTATTAAAAGCAGTAATTAAATCTGGATTATTTACTGAAAATAAAACCGATATTATCACTATTATAACTAATATAATTACAAAATTAGGTGATGGAAGTTTTGTTGATGAATTGATAAATAATTTACCAACTGCTACAAAAACACAGATTCAAAACTTTATCGGATTAAGTCAACTTTCAGATGTTGCTAAAGCAATGTTGAAGAACATTCATTTTCACAATTTAATTAATGCAACATTTAGTAAATTAATTGAACATATTAACGAATTTGAAAATGTTACTTCATATAATGATTTATTTAAAAAATTATTAACAGTTATAGATATAAATTCTATAAAAGTTGATTTAAAAGCATTTATTGATGATTTATTACAAAATTCTGATATCAATAATTCTCTTTATGAACTCATTAAGAATTTACTTGTTCAAAATGGTGTAAATGTAACAGAAAATGAAGTATTTATTCGTGCTTTTGTAAGTAATATCAAAGATGTTGTGCATCACATTGGATTAATTGATCCTATTATCGAAAAAGTATTTGAAACCTTGCAACAAGCTGCTTCAAGTACTGATGATGTATTAGTAAAAATTGCTCAAATACCTAATCAAATATCACAAATTATTACTGAAAAAGTATTTAAAAATCCTAAGCAATATGTAGATTCACTACTTGCTACAAACGTTATTGTCACACATAAAGAATCCTTTATTAAGGTTGTTACACAACTGTTAATTCATTTAAAAAATAATGGATATTTTGATAAATTTATCAATTCTGCAATCGATTCAATTAATAACCAACAAATACTATCGATTATTTCAAAAGATGATATTAAACAACTTGTAAAAGTAGTATTAAACGATACATTATCAACTCAAGCAATGCAAACATTTGTACCTGAATTGATTAAAAATACCGATTGAATCACATATTTAAACAACCCTTTTGCTTTAATTAAGAATTTACTACAAAATACCAATATAGCAAATTTTGTTAAAACAAGTTTTGCAAATGGAATTCAAAATATATTAACCAACACAACGGTTTCAAATATATTAGCAAGTGTTTTAGATAAATGAATAACTCAATTAGGCTTAAATCTTGCTGGTATTAATAAGATTTCATTAATTCATGATTTAATTTCTTCAATAATTCCATTTTTACAAAAAATTAATGTATATCAACCCTTAATTAACTTATTAACTGATACATTTGCATCAACGGATTCATTTGCAGCATATGCAGCAAAATTAAAAGTTGAAATACCAAAATTGTTTGTATTTAATGATAATGTTTTAATTGCGGCATTACAAACATTCGAAAATATTAAAAATCATAAAAATACAGTAGTACAAATTGGTGTTGCTTTATATAACTCAATAAGTGAAAATGATGCATTTGTCGATCAAATGTTTGCTTATATTTTCAAGAACCCAAATTCATATACAAGCAATGGCATTGATGTAGAGTTACTTAAAAAAGTAATTAAAAGTTTGTTAAAAAATAATGAAATTAAATCAAGAATAGCAACTTTATTAGATAATGTTATAAGTAGATATGATGTTATTAAAAACTCACATAATCTTTCTGAATTAATTAAAAATATATTCAATAATGATGATTTTAAAAATTCATTAAAAACTATTGGTAAGAAATTAATATCTCTATTTTATAAAAATGATGATATCAAGAACTTTATTGCTAAATTTGCTATTCATAAACTTGAACACTCAGACTTTGCTGCATTATTAACTAATGTATCACATAAAGAAGACTTAGTAAAAGCTTTATTAGGTGCAATTAAAGAAGTTAATCATTATGTTCCTGTTACAGATTTATTAATTGATTCATCAGTTGATGAAGTAGCAAGAAATGGACTTAATTTTGATTTTAATAGTGTATTAAATAAATTAATAGAAAGTTTCAAGTTATTTGTTTCATCTCATGATTATGAAGCAAAAATCATTGATTTACTTAACGATGTAGTTCGAGAAAATGGTATTCAACAAAACAAAAATGATTTTATTATTTTAGTTGAAAATATAGTTAAATTAACAATACAGAAAGTTGATTTTGGTGGATTTATTTGAAATGCTTTTGATGCAAAAACACAAGCATTTATTACAAATGGATTTTTATCACAAAGCGAATTTACTAATTTAATTAATTCTGCTTTAAAAGTAGATACATTAAAAACATTAATTACAAATATTGCTAAATACTACATAAATAATGTAAATACATTTGCTTATTCAAACACTTTTTTTGATGTGTTTAAAAAATATATTTCAGTAGCAGCAAATGAAAGTGAGTTTAAAAATTCAATTAAAAAACTTGCTTTAGATGGTCTATCATCAGCTGCAACTAAAACAGCAATTAAATCCATTATAGAAAAAGCAGTATCATTTTTAAATGTTAAGAAATCAACTAATATTAATAACTTTATCGAAGCATTCGCAAATGATTTTGGTAATATGTTTAATCGAATTGGTGTATTTGATAACCTTGCTGATTCAATGGTACAAACCATTAAACAAGTTAATGATTTTAATGGATTTAAATCAAAATTTATTTCTAATGCACTACAAACTATAAAAGCTACTGATTTTCCATTTATTAAAAAAGTTATTAACGATCAAGTTATTACACAGCATAAAGCTGGTGCTAAGGAGTTATTGGTAAATTTAGTAACAAACCTGTTAGATGATAAGATCAAAATAACTAAAGTAATTCAGGATCTTAACATTTCTAAGGTTTTAGTTGAAGACGGAGTTTTCAATGATCCAAGTGTAATTAATGACACAATTATTTTAGCTTTACAAAACAAAAATATCCGTGATATTATTAATATGGTCATAGGTGATTTTGTTGATCGTGGAAATGATTATCAAATTGCTGATGATTGATTTGGAGCGATAAATATCTTATTTAAATCACCTAATTCAAAAGATTTTAAATCTAAATTTACTACATGAGTTAAAGAAACATTGTCTAACCCTGATCCAAGAATTGCTAAAGGACTTGCACAAGTGATGATTGCCAAACTTCGTAATGTAGGATTTAATCTTACTGAAAACAAGCATCTAACTTTATACCAAAATGTTATAAGTAACCTTATGAAAGCATTAGTAAAACGTCCTGAATTACCTATAATAGTTAATAACATATATGAAAACATTAAAAAAATACAATTAAGTAAAAATAAAGATAATTTTGCTTATATAAAACGTGCTTTTTTAGATGGTGCTTTATACATGATATTAACTAATGATCATAAAAACATTGATATAGGTAAAATGGGCAGTCAAGCTAATCTAATTGCATTTATTGCAGATGCAATTGGTGATGAAAATTATGTTCGCTTTTTAAATTCTTTATTTGAAACCAGTGATATGAGCAAAAGAGGTGGGATTTATCATTTTATTGATACACTGATACTTAAAAAGAAACCTGTAAGTAATTCGAATGCATCGGGTTCATCGAATAAACCAAGCTCACCAAATGCTAAAAAAGATGTGCCAGCACCATATGGAGTAGTATATGGTGGAATAACAGAGATATTCAGGAACGGAGATAAAGTTTCGGATTTACTAGGTTCAATTTTTGCACCTATATATCGTCAAATGATTGTAAAACTAAGCAAAAAACAATATAAAATAGGTAAAGACTTTTATAAAAATGATGAATTCAGGTTATTATTTAGACTTTCAGCATTTATCTTATGATTTATCCATACGGGAGCAGGTGTAACAGGTGAAATTTTCTGAAATCTTTCAGGTTTAGATGTTGAAGGTTACTTTATGGGTGGTTTATGGTCAGGTTTTGAAAAAGCAATTAATGATTCTAGATATAAACTCATTTTTAATAAACTTACAACTGATCAAAAGGTTGCAATGGGAATGGCAAGACGTGGAGGATTTAATAAAGAATTCGTGTTAGGAAATAGGTCATATAGCACAAGCATAAAAAATTATTGAAGTGATCAATTATTAGCCTATATTTACTATGATTCTCCTACCCAAAGAGATCGTCATACTCGTAAATTGATGCGACAAGTTTTAGAAGAAGCCATTGCTCGTGGTTCGTTAAAAAGATAAGAATACTATATAAAAATACTAGCTATGACTAGTATTTTTATATACTTATGAAGGGATAATGATGGTAAAAAGATTAACAACTATTTATGCTAATTTTTCTTCCCTTGTTTATTGCACAAGGTAATAAGGAAAGTTTTTAATATTTTCCAATAAATAGCAATATTTGATAAAATAAAGTAATAAGGAAATATATTTATGGATTGAGATTCTTTTGTATTTATTATGGTAATTATTTTTAGTTTTATTTTTTCTGCTGTACCAAGTACTTGACTATGTATTGTAAGTTTTATAAGGCTTAATATGACTAATTTTGTAACTAATAAAATTACTATACTATCTAGATTAGAATCTGCAAAAAACACTAATATTTTATTTAAAGAAGGTGCAAAAATATTTCTTAAAAAAAGTAAAACACATCAAAAAATTGGTATTGGTATTCTAACATCATTAATTTTTGCGATATTAATATTAGAAATATCTCTACAAATTGCAATAAAATATAATATATTTGAAATGAAAGATTCTGAAATTATAAATTTGAATTATATAAGGATGATAGATATTATATATGTAATATATTTTATTGTTACTTTTAAGTTTTTGAAATTATATACCAAGGCACTCAGAAAATCTAAAGTAATAATAGAAAATTTAATAGAAAAATTTGAATTTCATCAAGATGAGTACTTTTTAAATGGAATTACTGAAACCAACTATTTTAAAAATAAACCTATTTATCATATTGATTATGAAAGTGAGAAGAAGGTTTTGCTAAATTATGAATATTTAATAGGCTATTCAAGTAAAAAACAAGAAATAATTGCTATGAATTATTTTTTTGCTTGAGGTTATCATTTTAAAGAAGTTCATAACGGGAACCTTATATATATAGATTTATATAAACAATTTTTATATTTAAAAAATGAATGAATAAATAAAAAAGGGTTATATAATTAATACAAAGTAGGACGAAAGGATTAACAGGTATTTATGATAATCTTTTTGTCCTACTTTATGAATTTTGATAAAATGAAAACATAAAATAATAAAGGAAAATATGAAAAAATTACTATTTGATTTAGGTGATCCAATTTCTGGTTTGGGTGGTATTGCTGGTGTTCCAGCACATATTGTTAAATTAGAAGTTCAAAATGAAGAAAAAAGAGTTGTATTAGATTTTATAAATGATGATTTGCTTACAAAAGATTTATTCAAAGATAATAATAAAATTTTAGATAATCTTACAGAAAGCATTGTTTCAAAAAGTAAAACTGTAACAAAAGCAACAACAGAAATTACTTTTTCAAACTTTAAGCAAATATCTGAAAACTTTATAAATATATATAAACAAAAGAAGTTAATTACAAATCAACAAGCAAGTAGATTAAGTGATTATATTAACAATAAAGGATTCGTAGAATTTAAAAAGAAACTTAAAAAAGACTTGAATAATTTCAAATCGGATTTAAGAAGTAAATATGAAGACTATAAAAGAAGAAATAGATCAAGTCAAGAAATTCAGCAAATTGTTTTAGATGGAGAAAAAGGTTATCAAATAAATATTAACAACCAACAAGAAAATTCAAAAAAATTAACTATTCACTTTTTTGAATTAGAAAAGCAAGTAAAACAATTAAATTCGATTTATAAAGATATAAATGATAATCTTGTTTATTTAAATAGTACACTAAAAAAATTATTAGCAGCACAAGTAAGTATGTCAGTTGCTTCTGTAATAAGTACAATAATAGGTTTTTTTAGCTTGGGCTGAGGCTTCATCGGGACAGTAGTTTCAACGACTGCATCAATTGGTCTAAGTATTGCAATCTCAAATATAAGAACACAAAGAGATGTATATTTAAATAATATGAAGCAATTACAAAAGATATTTAAACCATCAAAACAAAATCTTGGTGAAAGTGTATATGATGGTTATGGATATGCACGTAATGTAATTGATGGATACGCACTTAACATATTTTCAGCAGCAAAGAATTATAAGGAAGGTCATTTTTTTAAATTCGCTATCGAAGGGAGCGCAAAACTTCTCAAATCACTTTTTATTCATATACCATCACTAGCCTTAGACGGACTCGATATATATACTAATGCTAACGAAATAAAACAAACAAACGATGTAGCAGTTAAAATAAATAATTTTTTATCTAGTATTGAATCAAAATTAATTGCTATCTCAAAAGAAATTGATGAGATTAAGAAAGTTGAATGAGTTGTTATAAAAGAGACACTACAAACTGATCTTTATAGTAACGGTGGAGTAGGAGGAAAAAATTTAGTTTTTAAAAACCTAAGCACTGGGCAAGTTCTGAATATAGATGAAATGCTGAAAAAATCTGACATACAACTATGATTATGAAATCTTAGGAAAGTTTATAACCCAAAAACCAAACAATTTTACATAAGAAAATTACCTAATCATACAAAAATAGATAATTTAGGGTAAAAATGCCATTAGAGTTTTATTTAGGAATTAATGGTGGTATGGCGGGTTTTATTCTCTTAATTTTGATGCCAACTTTTATTTTATTGTATATTATAAGATATCAATATCCTTGTTTTATTATAGAAGATGTTTATAAACGTGATATAAAAATAAAATCAAATGAATATCACATTACTTTTATTAATGGTTGAAATAAAATACAAAAATATATATATAAAATCTATAAAGAACTTTTATATATTGTTTCAATTACAAGTTTTCTCTTAATTGTGATTTTCATTTATTATATTACTAATATGGTGCTTTATCAAAAAGAAGGTGGATCTTCCGGTATTTGAATATTTCAATTTTTAAGTATGTTAGTTATTCCTTATAGTGCATTTATGTTTGTATTCTATGTTTATATTAAAGGTTTTTTATTTAGTAAAAAGTCACTTAGACATTTTGAACAGTGTGTTAAACAAGCAATAGTTATAGAAGACCAACCACTATTAGATGCATCAGTATATTTTAATAACGGATTGAAACCAAATAATTATATATATATCCCAAGATGATTTTTTGACGATAAAGTTCGCTTATTAAGAGTTTCTTATTTTAAGAAAACTTTTAAAACAGATGCACAAGATGTATATGCATTCTTTATTTATAAAATGCACGAATCATTTAGAAAAGAACATGAGGCATATTACCACGGGCTATATTTTGACTATGTAAATTTTAATAATTAAGAAATTATTATGTATAAAGGTTTATAAAAAACAGATTCTCATTTTATATGATTCGAATAAAATTGTATAATATATTAACTTATGAAAATTATTGCAAATAATAAGCAAGCGCATCGAGATTATGAAATTTTAGATAAATATGAAGCAGGTATTCAACTACAAGGATGAGAGGTTAAGTCAGCCCGCGCTAATTCTGTAAGTATTGATGTTGCTTATGGTTCAATTTATAAAAATGAAATATATTTAAATGAAGCATTTTTTAAAGAATATATGCAAGTAAAATGTGAACCTACCCGAATCCGTAAGTTATTAATGCATAAAAGTGAAATTCGTAAGTTAAAACATATTTTGGATACTCAACAGGTTACACTTATTCCCTTAAAAATTTATTTTAACAAAGTATCAAAGATAAAAGTTGAAATTGCAGTTGCTAAAGGGTTGAAAAAGTATGACAAACGTGAAAGAATAGCCAAAAAAGAAGTTGAAAAAAGGTTACAAAAAACTTTAAAAACTTATTTGGGGGCATAATGGTTTCGACATATATAGGTAAATTTGTATCGCAGTAGTGTGGAAGACTATAATTTCTACTAGGCTTTTTTAAACGGAAAAGATAATAAAACAGAAACTCCAGAAGTTTCACCAGTGTTCTTTGCAACACAATCAAATTTTGCTTTCGCATAAGAATTAGAGAGCAAGTTGTTTTTAGTTTTTCCTGGACTATTAAACAAGGTTTACAAGGATCGGGTTATTAGTTAGCATAAATAATCTTAAATAAGCTAAAATCAAGTTATTTATTTTGTTTGTTTTAAATAATTTGATTAATAAAATAAACTAAACTGTAGAAGTATGAATTATATTTATGTGTGGACACGGGTTCGATTCCCGTTGCTTCCACCATTTTTTTGTCCTTTTAAAAAAAGCAGAGTATTTACCCTGCTGCGATTTTATTTTTCAGTGATGCAATTGCAATATTTATGAATCTATTTATGAATCTATTTACAAAACTATTTGTTATCAATTCTAACTTATGTTTCAAAAAGAAAGGAACATATTTAATAAAAGGAAGTTTAGAAACCATTTCTCAAACAAATTTCGAAAGAGAGTTACTAATTTTTGATGCTATGATCCCTCTGTCATCGATTAAAATTAATAGTTTAATGAATTTTATAAAGTTTTTTGCATTTTCATTTCTTTCAAAATAGTCATTTATAGCAATTTTCATTTTCTTAGTTATTGTGTTTCTTAAATTTTCATCTATAATTCTTGCATCGTTTCAATCTTTTTTAGGTTTTGAAAAGTCAATTTTAATAACATTTGATTCGTAGTTTTTCTCGCTTGTTTTAAGTTTAATTTTTAGCGAATAACCTGGTTTGATATTTTGATTAATTTCTGTTATTTGCAAATCATCGGCAAGTTTGATATTGGCATTTTTAATGAAGAAGTTTTTTATTTCGCTTACAACTTCGTTATATTCATTGAGTTTATTGTTTTGAGCTGCTTTTTGATATGAAATTCTACCACTAATTCCGCCACCTGCATCATGAATCATATTTTTTAATGTGTCCTCAAATCAATTAATATCCACATAATAGTTATTAAAAAACTTTTGTAATTCTTTTTCAATTGATTTAAGTTCTTTATCATTGTTTGCATCTAATGTAAGCAATGTTTCTGATTTAGTATCTAGATTAAATTTTAAAGTGTTTGACTTAATTTTTGCTTGTAGCTTGATAAATTCTTGTCTTGTAAACTTCTTTGTGATACCAATTTTACTTGTTTTTATTATCACAAAATCATAATCATTTGCATCTAGTGCTTCTAACTTATTGATAAAGTTTGTATATTGATATGGAACAGTAAAAATATCATAATCATATGAAATATCCAGGTTTTTAGGTTCTTCTTTTTTGCTTTCTACCTTAGAACAACTTGTTGTAATGGCTATAACAGGTATAAACGATGAAATTGAATATTTTATAAGTCTTATTAGTTTCATAGATTTATTTTACAAAAAAAAAAAAAAAACAAGTCGAAAGTTGGCAATTCAAGACAAATTACCTAAAAAACACGAAAATATTTTCATTATTATGCATTTTAATTAAAAAAATGAAGAAACACTTATACACTTTTATCGCTTAACATATAATTTAAGTTAATATTTGTCTATAAATAGGTTGTATAAAATACAAAATTTTTGATAAAATTAAAACATAAAAGGAATTATATGAAAAAAGTAATTTTTCAATTAGGTGAACCCATTGCAGGACTATGTGGTTTATCTGGAATAAATCAAAATAATGTTCAAATAGAAAGTAAGCTAACTAAAAACCTTACTTATACTGAAAAATATAATGAATTAGAAAAAGTTTCATATTTGTCTAAATCTTTGTTTAAAAATAAAGATGTGTTACTTGATAATATAGTCGAAAATTTAATGTCAAAGAAAAAAGGCACAGTAAAAGCAGTCAATGAGATTTCCATAACTGATTTTAAGGAACTAGCAAGTAATTTTGTAAAAATATATAAAGAAAAAAATGTAGTTACACCAGAACAACAAGAAAAAATCAACAATTTTATTTCAAATGATGGATATAAAAAATTTAAAAAAGAATTAAAGACATCATTGAATAATTTTAAATCTAATATCACTAATAATAAAGAACAAACAAAAGAATCTTTACGAGATGAAACAAAAATAAAAAGAGTTATTTTAGATACAAATAAAGGTTATGTTATTAATATTGATAATAATGAAGTAAACTCAAAAACACTTACAAAGCAGTTTTTTGAACTTGAAAAAGAGAAAGATAAAATTGTAAAAACATATAAAGATATAAATGATAATATACTTTGATATAACAAAAGACTAAAAATTATGTACGGTTTACAAGTAGGTACTGCTGTCGCTTCTGCTTTTAGTTTCTTTTTAGGGATATTTAGTTTGGGTTTAGGATTCATTGCGAGTGGTTTGTCTGCTACAACTTCTTTTATACTAAGTGCTATAATAAATAGTTTTGAAACACAAAGAGATGCTTATATAAAAAACAGAAAAGAATTAAAGGGATTTTTTAATTTACCTGAATCATCATTGCTGGATGGAGTTTTAGAAGGTTATTCATATGCTAAGAATGTAATTTCAGGATGAACATGAAATATTTATACTCTTGCTAAAAATTATAAAAGAAATTTTTTTAAATTTAGCAAAGTAAGTAAATGTGTATTTGTGCAAAAAATGTTTGTTCATATTCCTTGATTTGAACTTGACATACTAGATGGAGTCTTATCTGGTTTAGAAATTAAAAATATAGATAATATTAAACCCGTAGAATGAGTAGTTGTAAAGGAAACACCACTAAATAAACCTTATAACCAAGGTGGTATAGGTGGAAGAAATTTAGTTTTCAAAAATCTTAAAACCAATGAAGTATTAACTTTAAATCAAATGTTAGATAAGCCAGATTGATTACTTCATTTATGAGGGTTGCAAAAAGTATATAACAAAAAATATAATTATTGATATATAAGAAAATTACCTAATAAAACAAAAACTGATAATTTAGGATAATATGACAATAGAATATATTTTTATTTTTCTTATTATAAATATTTGTTTTGTGATTCTAGTACATATATTTTTTGTTGTTATTTATACAAAAAGATATCAAAACTTCTTTTTTATAACAAAAGATACATATATAAGGGATATAACTCAAAAAACTAAAGAATACCACATAAATTTTATTAAAGGTTGATATAAGTTTCGTAAGTATCTATTGACCTACAATCGAAAAATATTATATTGGTTTATAATCATAATCTTTAGATTTGTTAGTTTACCACCACTTACTTTGTTATTTATTTTATTAGATCATTATTTGAATTCTAAAACATTCCCAGAAATGATATTACTTTTTGTATTTATATATATAGCCTTTTTGGTTATGGATATATTCACATTTAGATATTGTTTTAAGGGTTATTTTCTTGGTAAAAAAGTACTTAAATATTTTGATTATAAAGTAAAAAATACAAACATTTTAGATACTAAAAATATGCTAGATGTAAATATTTATTTTAATAGTGGGTTGCCGATAAATAATTATATACATTTACCAACAAATATTTTTGATTTTAAGGATAGGATAATGACAACTAAGGAATTTAAAAAGTTATTCAAAGCCGATGCATATGATATTTTTGCATTTTTTATCTTTGATATGCACAAATCTTTTAAAGAAGAACATAGTGATTATTTTTATGGTTTATATATGGATTATGTGAATTTTTTTAATCAGGAAGTTTAAATAATGATTGTATCCATTATTATACTAACGACTATAAATTTATTTTTCATAATATCTTTATTTTCATTTGCTTTATTGATTAAGTTGTTTGTTCAAGATAATTCATTTACTAATTTTCTTTTATATAAAACAGAAAAACTAATACATATTTCTGAAGCAAAGAAAACAAATATATTATTTAAAAAAGGTGCATTGTTATATATAAAAGAAAGTAAAAATAAGCTATATTCATATGGTATCTTCTTATTATTTATAACTTTTTCCTTATTTTTAAATGAATTATTAATAAATTTATCTGTTTATAAAATAATCAACTTTGATAACGACTTGATTAACACCTTAAGTTATTTTCATATTTTTGATGCTGTATATCTTTTGATAATTATTCTTTTATTTTATTTTATAATACAGATGTACATTAAAAACAAAAAGATGAAAAATAACTTCAATGAATGACTAATATACTTTGAATATGATGAAAGCGAATTATATTTAAGTGGTGAAACAGAGTCTAAATCAGATGAAAACAAACCATTGTATCATCTTTTTGATAATAATAAGAAGTTTTTGATGAATATGTTATCTGTAAAGGCCTTTATAATAAACTCAAAATCTGCACTACCGATATTCTATTTTTTAATTTTTGGTTATCATTTTAAAGAGTTAAGCAATGGTAATGTAATTTATAAAGACTTATATCAAGCATTTTTATTTTACAAAGATCGAGAAAATATTTAAGAAAACAATAAAGACAAAAACAAAAGAAGGTAAAACCTTCTTTTGTTTAGTCAAATTTGATATGGTGCGAACGAATGGACTTGAACCATCGACCTCACGATTATCAGTCGTGTGCTCTAACCAGCTGAGCTACGCTCGCATAAGCAAGACTATTATATCATATTTATATAATAATCTAGCATTATTTGAAAATTAACGTTTAGAGAATTGTCTTGCACGACGTGCAGCACGTAATCCAGGTTTTTTACGCTCTTTAGCACGAGCATCTCTAGTAAGCATTCCTGCTTTTTTTAAGATAGCACGGTAATCAGCACTTGCTTCTAATAAAGCACGAGCAATACCCAATCTTATTGCTCCGGCTTGACCACTTAATCCACCACCACATACATTAACATTAACATCAAATGTTCCGAATGTTTCAGTTAATACAAAAGGTTGATTAGCATCTTTTAAGTATATATCAGATGTTAAATATTCACGAGCATCACGTTTATTGATTAAAAATTTTCCTTTTCCTGGTGTTAATTTAACACGAGCAACAGATGATTTTCTTCTTCCTAAACCACGGTATTCTAATTTTTGGTTCATTATTTAACCTCTAATCTTTCTGGATTTTGTGCTTTTTGATTATGTTCTGGACCTGCATAAACAAATAAATTACGACGCTGTTTATTACCAAGTTTTGTATGAGGAATCATTCCACTAACTGCTTTTTCTACTAATGCAGTAGGTCTTTTTACTCTTAACTTTGCTGCTGTAATACTTTTTAAACCACCAGGATAACCTGAGTGTGAGTAGTAAATTTTTTGTTCATCTTTTTTAGCAGTCAAAATAACTTTAGCGGCATTTACAATAACAACATTATCACCCATATCAGCATTTGGTGTAAATGTAGGTTTATTTTTTCCTCTTAAAACAGAAGCAACAAATGCAGCAAGACGACCTAAAACTTGTCCTTCAGCATCGATTACATATCATTTTTTATTTGCTTGTTGTGTATTTACAATAGTTGTTTGTCTCATACATCCTCCTACGTTAATTAAAATTGACATATTTTTTAAAAATGCTAATTTATTATACCAGAAAATTAATATAACACGAATTTAAGAAGTTTAAATTTTTATGCTAAATTCGACTTGTATATATATGAATTAGTCAATTTCAAGCTGTGATAACATGAAAATTGCAGCAGTTTCTGCTCTTAAAATTCTTTTTCCAAGTGAAACTATTTTGATGTTATTATCCATGGCTTTTGTTACTTCTTTGTCACTAAAACCACCTTCAGGACCAACAAAAAATAAAGTATTTTCTGATATAGGTTGGTTTATTTTAATTTGAAAATCAACCTTTTCATGCGCTAAAATTTTATTATCAACTTGGTATGTAATCACTTGGTCAAAAGTTTGTAACTGTAATAATTCGGGAATTTTATTTCTAAAAGATTGTTCTGCAGCATTTTTGATGATGCTTTTAAATCTAGGAATTCTCTTTTGAAATTTAGAATGGTTAATTAACTCCCTATTAGTAAATTCTGTTTGCATCGGTATTATAATATCCACACCTAATTCAGTAGCTTTTTGTAAAGCTCATTCAAATCTTTCATATTTAATAACCGATAAAGCTAAAACAACTTTATATTTATGTTCATTAAAAAGATTTAGTTCCCTTATTATTTTCGCTTTGTTATGTTCTAAAACACACTCATAAAATTTTTCTTGATAAACACAGATGAAGTGTCTATCTTGTATTCTTATCACACTAAGATGTTTTAAAACATCTGCATCCAAAATGAAATAATTATCTTCTTTACAATTAACAAAAAATCTATTCATTGATAATTTTTAATCTGGTTATATGTTTGTTAATGTTATTTATAAAATTTGTATTGAAGATAGATGATAAAGCATTTTTTGGTAAATTATTAAATTTATTAATTAGTTTTGAATCTACATAATTTATTTTTTTTGTTTCATGCTTTAGAAAAAAGTGTTTATTTACCTTGAAAGCAAAACTAAATGGATCGAAAAAAATAACACCTTTTTCATATTCTTTATCATGGTTTGGACACAAAAGAAATCTGTTATCACCTGATGTGGTTAAATTAAATGCATCATCGATACTTATATTATTTTTTTGATGCTCTGCTTGAATATCTGTATGACGATAAATATGTGCTGTTATAAGATTTTCATTAATATTATAATCACAAGCAAAACATTCACCTATATTAATATAATTATTGTATTTTTTATATATATTGGCTCTAAGGAATTTTTGATTTCTTAATAAAAATTGTTTTGTTTTATCTATATCGTAATTATATTTGTTAGTTTGCTCATTTACGGTTGTGTTATACTGGAAGGAAAAACCTAATGAAGTCACATACTTTTTTATGTTCATAGAAACAGAATCACCATTTAGCAATCAAAGATTTAAGGTTTTTTGTTCAAATTGGTGTGATAATTTTGAAATAATTTTACATGACAATAATGTGTCTTGTCTGTTGACACCATCAAATTTACCATAAACATCAATAAAAATGTGATTTTTTATCATTTGATACTCAATAATTAACGGCTTATTAAGTTTATTTTTTAAACTAGATAATTGTTTCTGTTTTATAGACTGAATTAATGAGAGATTTCTAGATAAGTTTTCTGTTTTATTTTTTATATTCTGATCTATAAAATCTAAAAATGAATAACTAATTTTAAAATCTATATATATTAGTTGTTCAAGATCGAGAATTACAGAATTTGAAATGTAAAGTTTTTGATTTTTTAACTTTAAGAAATATCAATCTAAAGGATTTAAACAAAGGTAAATATTCTTGAATTGTGGATTGTTTTCGTATAATTTAATAATAGGTAGAGAGTTTTGCTTAATAAAAGCGTTTCTGCTTTTTAATTTAAATTTTTTGTTTAGTTTTTGACTAAAATAAACAAGTGTGTTGGTATTCGTAATAAACAAACCTTGATATTGTTTCTTCTCAAAAATTCAGTTGATATTATTTGGAGAAATATTATTAATGAATTTATTATATATAAGTTCATCTAAAATGGTTCTTTTTAAATCTTTTTGTGTCTTTTTGCTATCTATATTTTTTAGTTGAATAAATAAAGAATCAAAATATTTATCAGAAATACAAATTTGTATTATATTTTTATGTATATTCTTTTCCATCTTTTTTGTAATCTACACCTTTCCATACCTGGATATCTTTATCGAATAAGTCGTTAGCAATTCACATACTTGCAAATGATGGCCTTTGCAAATTCATATGATCATAGTTCAAATAATTCTTTGTAAAACACATTCTACGTTTTAAATGTACATATTGCACCCTCTTGAATTTTTGTAAAAAATCACAAAATTTTTCACTATTTAATGCTTGAATTCCAAAGATCAGTGCTCATGGTTTGTTAAATTCAAGAAGTCTTTTTAATAAATTATGTTTATTTCTAAATGGTGGATTGCTAATGATAATATCTCAATTTTCATCTGGTTGATATTTATAAAAATCTTGTCTATTATATATGTGTGATGAAAGAACTTTATAGCCATTATTTTTAAATACAGTTACAAAATTTGAATCAGGTAAATCAAACGGACATCAAATTACCTTATTTTGGGGAATTTTAGCATTATCAATAAAAAATTTAATATCTTCTTTTGTTGTATATCATTCATCATCGTTTGCATAACGAAATGCTTTTGTAATGTCATTTTTACTTTTTTCTTTTGCAGAAAGTAAATATTCTTTCACAAAATTTACGTTTTGCGAAAGATTTTCACCGTTTTTCAAGTTATCTAACACTTTTTCTATTATCTTCATAAATTTTAATTACCCATCATAATTTCTTCGTATTCTTCAAGGCTACCACGGAATAAAAAACTTTTTGTTGGTGATTGAAGCTCTAAAATCACATCGGCACATTGATTTACAAAAGCGCGATTATATGTAGTGAATATTGCACCACCTTTATAACTTTTAACTCCTTCTATTACTGAATCAATGCTTTCTGCATCGAGGTGATCAAGTGGTTGATCTAAAACAATAAAGTTTGATTCTAAAAGCATCATTCTTGAAAACATTAAACGTGCTTTTTCTCCACCACTTGTAACGGAAACTTTTTTAAATACTGAATCATTACTAAATAACATGCGCCCTAAAAAACCACGCATACGAGCATCGTCATTTTCTTTATTCTCTTTTTCTTTATTTAATAAAGGTCATTTTGAAATTCATTCTAAAACGGTTTCGTTGGTATCAAAATATTTACTGTTATCGTTAGGGAAATAACTTGGTGTTATAGTTTGACCTCATTCTATAGTTCCGCTCGATGGTTTTCTTTCACCAATAATACATTCTAAAAGTCTGGTTTTAGCAATATCATCATCACCGACAATAACCATTTTTTCACCAGGACGTAAAGTGAATGATACATTTTCAAACAAAACATCACCATTTTCATTTTTATAAGTCAGATTTTCAACATATAAGATTTGCTTCCCGTGATCACGATTCATTTCTCAACGAACATAAGGGTATTTGCGATTAGAAGGTTTGATTTCATCTAAAGAAATTTTTTCCAGTGCTTTTTTTCTACTTGTTGCTTGTCTTGATTTTGAAGCATTTGCACTAAAACGAGCAATAAATTCTTTAAGTTTTTCGATTTGTACTTCTTTTTTAATATTACTTTGTTTCATTATTTCACGGGCTAATTCAGATGATTGCTTTCAAAATGAATAATTACCTGTATAAATCTTCGCTTCATTATAATCTATATCAACAATATGAGTGCAAATTGCATCAAGAAAATCACTATCATGACTAACAACGATAACAACATTTTGATAATCAGTCAAAAAGTTTTCTAATCACTTAATCGAACGTAAATCAAGGTGGTTAGTTGGTTCATCCATTATCAAAATATCCGGATTTCCAAACAATGCTTTTGCCAATAACACTTTAATTTTTTGATTAGCTGTTAATTGTGACATCGGTACATGTCATTTTTCTTTTGGAATTGAAAGATTTGATAACAATTCTTGTGCATCATTTTCGGCTGTTCAACCCCCTAATTCACCATATTTATCTTCTAGTTCACCGGCTCTTGTGTAGTCATCCATTGTTGCATCGGGATTTGCATAAATGGCATTTTTTTCTTCTAAAACTGCATATAAATCAGTATTTCCCATTATTACAACATCGGTTACATTATAATTATTATATGCATTGTGGTCTTGAGATAAAACAGAAATGCGTTTATTTTTTTCTTTTATAATTTGTCCTGCAGAAGCTTCTAGTTCACCTGACATAATTTTTAAAAATGTTGATTTACCAGCACCATTTGCTCCAATTACCCCATATGTATTTCCTTCAGTAAATTTTAAATTAACATTTTCAAAAAGTTTTTTATCACTAAAAACCATACTTAAATTTTGAATCTCTAACATTTTTACCCCTTAGTTTGCTAAATTTAAAAAAACCTTCAAAAGAAGGCTGTGACAATTAAGCATATTGCTCGATGTCGGCTCTTATTAATTTTATCTTAAATTTTTCTTTTTAATATAAAAAAACTAAAATAATGTTTTACATTATATTTTGATAAAGAGAAATTTAAAAAATTATCAAAATAATGGTTTTATAGTTAATAATTTACATCTGATAATAAAAAAGTGAAAATAAATTATGAAAAAAATTATTAACTGTTATAATATCTTAGCAACTCGGGGGGATAGCAAAGCGGCCAAATGCGGGTGGCTGTAACCCACTTTCTTACGATTCGGGGGTTCGAATCCCTCTCCCCCCACCATGTTGCCCCATAGCCAAGCGGTAAGGCATCGGGTTTTGGTTCCGACATGCGTTAGTTCGAATCTAACTGGGGCAGCCATATCACCTTTAGGGGTGTTTTTTTATGACTAAACACACAATTTAAACATAGAGAAAGTGGTATAATAGCAAAATATGAATCGTGAATTAGAAAAAATTACACCATTAGAAGAAAATTTCGCTAAGTGATATACAGATGTAGTTAAAAACGGGAATTTAATCGCATACGGACCTTCAAAAGGTTCTATTATTTTCAAACCAAATTCATATGGTATTTGGGAAATTATTCAAAAAGAGTTAAATAAAATTTTTAGATTTAAAGGAATTAAAAATGTTTATTTGCCATTATTAATACCTAAATCATTGTTTGATAGAGAAAAGGACCATGTTGAAGGATTTAATCCTGAATTAGCAACTGTGACATGTGTTGGGGATCGTGAATTAGATGAACCACTTGTTATTCGTCCAACATCTGAAGTTTTATTTGCAGATTTATTCAAAAAGAGCATAAATTCCTATAATGATTTACCAATAATTTATAATCAATGAGCCAATGTTGTGCGTTGGGAAAAAACCACTAACCCATTTTTACGTTCACGTGAGTTTTTATGACAAGAAGGACATACCTGCCACTCTGATCCCTTAGAAGCCCGAAAATTTACTCGTGAAATGATAAATACATATGCAAAATTTTTGAAAAATTTTCTTGCAATCCCTACAATAGTAGGTAAGAAAACACCAAGTGAAAAATTTGCAGGAGCTTGCTCGACATATACGCTAGAAGCGATGATGAAAGATGGAAAGGCTTTGCAAGCGGGAACAAGCCATTATCTAGCACAAAATTTTTCAAAACCATATGAAATAACATTCAAAAATAAAGAAAATACACTTGATTATGTTTATCAAACATCCTGAGGTGTTTCTACTCGTTTGTTAGGTGCCCTTATTATGACACATGGAGATAATCGTGGAATTATTATTCCTCCATTTGTTGCACCAATTCAAGTTGATATCTTGGAGTTATTTAATAAAAAATCTGAAAAAGTATCTGTTATAGGTAAATTCATATTTAATGAGTTATCTAAAAAATTCCGTGTAAATTTAGATAATTCTGATCGAAATCCTGGATTTAAAGCATCTAATAGCGAAATCCAAGGTGTTCCATTAAGAATTGAAATAGGACCACGTGATTTAGAAATCGATGAGGTAACTTTTGTTCGTCGTGATACTTTGCAAAAATTTCAAGTTAAAATAACTGATATAAAAGCAACAGTAAAACAAACTTTAACCGATATCCATAATAACTTATATCAAACTGCATTAAAACGATTGAAAGAAAATGTGGTTTATGTAGATTCGTATCAAGAATTAAAACAACAAATTGAAGCAGGAAAATTTGTTTATGCTCCTTTTTGTTGCTTAGATGAAGCAGAAAGACTGATTAAACAAGAAACAGGTGCTACCACTAGATGTATACCGATTAAGTTGTTTAAAAAACCAGGGAATAGAAATCACTGCATTTTTGAAGATTGTAATAATATCACCAATCGCTATGTAATTTTCGCTAAAGCATATTAGCATACTAGGCTAAATTGTCTAGTATTTTTACATATTTATAAATGTTTTATAATTTGATGAAAGGAGTTTATGGCAAGAGTTGTTTTAGGAATGAGTGGTGGTGTTGATTCGTCAGTTTGTGCATATTTATTAAAACAACAAGGTTATGAAGTGGTAGGTTTATTTATGCGCAATTGAGATAGTGTAGTAAATAACGATTATCTAGGAAACAAAGATGTGAATAGTGATATTTGTCCACAAGAAAAAGATTATTTAGATGCTCAAAAAGTTGCGTTAAAATTACAAATACCACTATATAGAGTTGATTTTGTGCAAGAGTATTGACAAAATGTTTTTGAAAACTTTATATCAGAATATCAAAAAGGGCGTACACCGAATCCTGATATTTTATGTAATAAATATATTAAATTTGACAAGTTTGCCAAATATGCTTTTAATGAGCTGAAGGCAGATTATATTGCAATGGGACATTATGCAAAGGTTGAAAACGGACATTTATATCGTGCAAAAGATACCAATAAAGATCAAACATATTTTTTAGCACAATTAACTAGCGAGCAACTTACCAATGTTATAATGCCACTCGCAGAACTAACCAAACCACAGATTCGGGAGCTTGCTCATAAACTTGATTTAGCAACCGCAGATAAAAAAGATTCGACAGGAATATGCTTTATCGGTGAACGTAATTTTGGTGAGTTTTTACAAAATTATATTCCTGCTTGTGATGGGGATATTGTTGATATTACAACTAATAAAATAATAGGAAGACATATAGGAAGTTTTTATTATACAATCGGACAACGCAAAGGACTTAATTTAGGTGGGATGGAGCAGCCTTATTATGTTTGCGGAAGAGATGTAACAAAAAACATTATTTATGTAGCACCAAGCACTCAAATGCAGTGACTGCTTTCGGATGCTTTGATTGCTTCGAACTACACCTTTAATCATACAGAGTTTGATAAAAATAATTTGACTGCTAAATTTCGATATCGTCAAGAAGATATACCAATAAAACTTGAAATATTAAGTGATACACATATAAAAGTACATTATTCTCAAACATCTTCTGCAGTTACTCCAGGGCAACATGTTGTAATTTATGATGGAGACAAGTGCATTGGAGGAGCAACAATTGATGAAATATTTTATAAAGATAAAAGGTTAGATTATTTATAAGGAGCATAATGAAATCAAAAGAAATAAGACAAAGATGGTTAGATTTTTTTGCATCTAAAAACCACTATATTGTTGAATCAAAAAGTTTGATTCCACAAAATGATCCATCATTACTTTGAATTAATTCGGGTGTAGCAACCTTAAAAGATTATTTTTCAGGTAAAAAAATTCCACAATCTCGACGTTTAACTAACTCACAAAAATCGATTCGAACTAATGACATAGAAAATGTCGGGGTAACAGCTCGACACCATACTTTTTTTGAAATGCTTGGAAATTTTTCGATAGGGGATTATTTTAAAAAAGAAGCTATTGAATTTGCAATAGAGTTTTTATTAAATGATTTAAAACTACCAAAAGAAAAGTTATATTTTACATATTATTATGAAGATTTAGAAACCAAGAATCTGTGATTAAGTCATGGGATTTCGGAAAAACACTTGATAGCAGGGACAAAAGATACAAATTTCTGAGAAGTAGGATCTGGACCTTGCGGACCTAATACTGAAATATTTTATGATCGTGGACAAAAATATGATAGTCGTGGCATCGAACTTTTAAAACAAGATATTGAAAATGACCGCTATATAGAAATATGAAATATTGTGTTTTCTACTTATAATTCAGATGGTGAAGGAAACTATACAGAACTTAAGCAAAAAAATATCGATACAGGTGCAGGTTTTGAAAGAATTGTTTCAATTTTACAAGATGCCCCTACAAACTATGATACTGACTTGTTTTTGCCAATAATTTATGAAATAGAAAAATATACTAACTTTAGATATGATATAAATAACTATTTTATCAAAGAACCTGAGCAAAATAAAATAAATAGTTATTTTAAAATAATTGCTGATCATATGCGTGCAGTTGTTAATGCTGTTGCCGATGGTGCTAAGATATCAAATGTAGGTCGTGGTTATATTTTACGTCGTTTAGTGCGTCGTAGCGCATATATAGCAATGCAATTAGGTATTTATAAACCTTTTTTATATAAATTAGTTGATGTTATAAAAAGCACTTTACCATATGAATATGATGCCAAAAAAGTAGTACAAATTATCTATGAAGAAGAAGAAAATTTCTTAAAAACAGTTGAGAACGGAAGATTATTATTAAAATCTGAGATAAAGCCAAATCAAAAAATTTTTTCAGGTGAAATAGCATTTAAATTATTTGAAACATATGGATTTCCAATCGAATTAACAACTGAAATACTTGCACAAGATGGAATAAGTATTGAAATGGATTCGTATCATCAAGCAAAAGAAAAACATAGTCAAATAAGTCGTGGTAAAAAACTTTCAGGAATGGATAAAGTTATTAACTCATTAACCTTAATTAAAAATAAAGAAGATGAATTTATAGGATATACTGATACAAAATCTAAAACCACTATTTTACATCTGCTAGATACAGAAAAAGAAATTGATGCATCTGATAAAATAAGTTATGTTATTTTAAAGCAAACTCCATTTTATGCTACAGGTGGTGGGCAAAAACACGATCGAGGATATATGCTGCAAAATGATAATAAAATAATTATCATAGATGTCTTTAAAGATAAGTTCGGAAACCATATTCATAAGGTTGAAGGTAAAATTAATCGTTTCGATGAAATAGAATGCTATGTTGATGAAAAAATTCGTCGTGGTTTAGAGAGAAACCACTCCGGAACTCACTTGTTATTTTGTGCTCTAAGAAAAGTTTTAGGGCCACAAATTAAACAACTTGGTAGCGATAACAATGAAGAGCGCTTAACATTTGATTTACCAGCAGATAAAAAACCTACAGAAGCTCAAATTAAAGAAATCGAAGACTTAATTCATTTATATATTAAACAAGATGCAAAACGTGATTATTTAATTATGTCAACTGAACAAGCCAAAGAAATTGGTGCAATAATGACCTTAGAAGAAGCTGAATATATGGACCCAAAAGCAGTCCGTATAGTCAAATTTGAAGGCATTACAGCCGATTTATGTGGTGGAACTCATTTATCACATACTGCTAATTTAGAAGATTTTAAAATTACTAATGTTGAAAAGAAAGCGGCTGGTGTATACCGGATTCGCGCTATTTCATCATTTGAAACAGTAAATGAATATTTAAATGAACAAAAGGATATGCTAATTATAGAATTAAATAAAAGTATTGAAAAAGTTGAAAAAATCAATCCAAATTATAAAAAAGATATTGAGATACCAAATAATTTACAACAAGCAATTGAATATTTAAATAATCAGATACAGCAAGTTCGTAATGATTATATAAAAGAAAGTAAAAAACAGACTGAATCATTTGTTTTTGACTATGATGCAGCGGAGTTTGTTGAAATTAACAATCATAAAGTTTATTTGAATACATCAGTTGATAAATCACAAATAAAAATAGTTGCTTCAACATTGCGAGAAAAATATCCAGATGCTTTAGTTGTTTTAACTTCTTCTGATATAGATCCAATGTTAGTTGTTGCATCAAAAAAATATAATTCAAACCTTATTGCACAGCAAATTATGCAGCAATTAAATGGTAGAGGTGGAGGAAATAACATCTTAGCTATGGGAAAAATTTCTGATAACAAAAACATTTTACAACTGCTATATAGTATTAAATGAGAAAACTCAGTTTAGATTTAGGAACAAAATCCTGTGGTTTTGCAATAACTGATGAAAGTGAGATTATTGCAAGTGGTTTAGAAAATTTTAAAATGGATGAAAATGATTTTCAAGCAGTTATAAATAAAATAAAAATGTATATAAATCAATACCAAATTGATGGTGTGATTTTAGGTTACCCACTTAAAATTAGTGGCCAAAAAAGCGAAAGAACCTTAATGGTAGAACAATTTGCAAAATTATTAGATGAAAATTTTAATATTCCTTATTTATTTGTAAACGAGCAATACACAACTAAAAAAGCTCATGAAACTTTAATTTCAGCAGGATATACAAGAGCAAAAAGAAAATTATATAAAGATAAAATAGCAGCAGTTTTAATTTTGCAAGAGTATTTAGATTATTATAAGCATAGAAAGGAAATTAAATGGAATTATCACAAGCAACAATAACTGGCTTATGAGTATCTGCTGTTGTAGTTTTTGTGGTTGGTATCGGTATATATATCGGATTACAAATTTATGCAAGATATATTAGAAAAAAATATGTACAAAAATCACAAAAACAAACACAAATTCAGATACAAACCTTACGGAATGATATAGGTACGCTACCGTATATTCTCAAAGATGAATTTAAATCTAAAGCAGATGATTTAGATATCGAAGGGTTAATTAATACATTTTATATAAATAAATATACTTCATTGTTAGTAATATCGAAAAATGATTTATTCCCTTTTGCTTGCTTGGTTGAAAAAGTCAAATTAGCAGGTTATTACGACTTAGATGAATTTGATTTTATAAAATATAATGAAGTTCGTAGAAAACTTCCGGATCAATTTATGCAACCAGTATTACCTTATAATAATGAAAATATTGATTTTGTAGCAGTTTTTAACAGTGATAAGAACCTTAATACTTTGTATGAAAATTATTATCCGAATCTCAACGCAAATGGTATGCTTGCAATAAACCTAAAGAAATATAAAAATTCAGAAATTTTAGAGTTAGATAAAAAACTTAAAAATAAAAATATTAAGCATGAAGTATCATATATTACAAATCGATTCTTGTTTATTGTAAAAAGCGATATAATAACAGATAATTTAGGAGTATCAAATGGACAATAAAAACATTATTTACCTTTCACAAGAAAAATATGATGAGTATAAAACTGAATATGAAAATTTAGTCAACATTGAACGTAAGGCGGTGCAGGAAGCCCTTAAAGAAGCACGTGCTCAAGGTGACTTATCTGAAAATGCCGAATACGATGCAGCAAGGGAACGTCAGGGAATTGTCGAAGGACGTATAAGCGAACTTGAGAATATTCTTGATAATGCACAAATTATCGAATCAAAACATGATAAATCTGATACCACCGTTGGAATAAACTCGTTGGTAACGTTTTTAGTGCTGGAAAAGAAAGTAGAAAAGTCAGTTACTATTACTGGATCACACGATACCAATCCGTTTGAAAATAAGGTATCAATGTCAAGTCCTTTAGCAGTTGCTATGATTGGTAGAAAACCAGGAGATATTATTGAAATTGAAGCTCCAAATAAATATTCTGTAAAAATTATAAATGTAGAACATTTATAGAATTAAGCCGTATTTTGCTACGGCTTTTTTAATACAACACAAGGAGAACAAATGAACAAACACCCACACATTAAAGAAATATTATACACACAAGAATTTTTGGAAGCAGAAATTAAAAAGTGTGCAGATTGAATTAATCAAACTTACCAAGCAAGCAATAACTTAGTTATTGTAGGTCTACTAAAAGGTTCTATACCGTTTTTAGCACAATTGATTAAAGATGTTGAAGTTGATCATTCGCTTGATTTTATTACAGCAAGCAGTTATGCAGGTGGCAGCCAATCCAAAGGTAGTGTAAAAATAATTATGGACTTAGCAGAAGATATTTTTGATAAAGATGTTTTAATTGTTGAAGATATCATTGACAGTGGAATTACATTAGAAAAAATTCAAAACCTTTTATTATCACGTAAACCAAAATCACTAAGAATTTTAACTTTGTTAGATAAACCGTTTCATCGAAAGAATGATTTGCAAGCAGATTTTTCAGCAATAAAAGTTCCGGATGAATTCTTGGTTGGTTTTGGTTTGGATTATAAAGAAAAACTCAGAAACTTACCATATATTGGGATATTTGATAAAAAATATTTATAGTAATTAAAAAAAACGGAAAATTTCCGTATTTTTAATGACCATGTGAATGGATTGAAAGAATAATAACTGAAAAAACAACTCCTAAAAATAACATTAATAAAGTAATAAATCATTTTTTCTTATTAAATATTTCATGATAGAATTCAGGGAAGAATTCAACTAATGATGTAAAAATAAAGATACCACCTATACCCGAATAAATTATACTTTTAAGTGGATCACTAACAAAATCACCACCATAAATACCAATTAGGATAAAAGGTAAAAATAAACCTAAACCAGCAAAGGATGTGAATAATGCTTTTCAAGGAGAAAATCCTGCATCACGTAATCTAAGGTAGAAGATGGTTTCTTCGGGTATAAGATGTAAGATTAAGGAAATAAAGTATGCTACAGTAATATCGCTTGCTTTTGATGCATCGGCTGCTACTTGTGAAAGGTTATAACCAATTAATAATCCTTCCGGGATGCGATGTGTAAGTAATAATAGCAGAGCGATAAGTTTTAACTTTCCTTCAGTTTTTGCTAGTAGAGTATTTTCTACAAGTTGTAACTTATCTTCTCGGTTGCTTAAAAATTCTTCATGACTGTGGGTGTGGTCATGTTCGCTGTTGCTATGTTTATGTTCGTGGACAAAAACACTAAGTTTTTTTGACTTCATCAGTTGTTTGTTTAATTTTGAAGAAATAACAAATTTTAAAACAAAAGCAAATGTTAATCCGACTAAAATTCCTCCACCTACCATACCAATATTAGATAAATAATATACTGATGTACCTTCGCCAAATATTTCAGAATGATGCGAAGCAACTTCTAATGATTCACGCAAGAAACCAAAGGAAGCAAGTATTATAAAAAAACCAGTTGAAAAAGCATATAAGTATACTTTAGTTTTTTGAATTTGTTTTTTAAATATCGGTAGCACAAATGATAAGATAATAGGAACCATTAAAAGAACAATTAAAAAGATTAAACTTAATAAAAATTTTGATAAATAAGGGTTATTTATCCCGTTGTTAATACCTAAATAAAGATTATTTAATCACTGCATTAGTTAATTTCTACATTATGAAATACATCTTGTACATCATCGTCATCTTTTAATTTTTCAACAAAATCTGTTAATTTTGCTTGTTTTTCTGCATCATAACTTACATATATATTTGGAATATATGTAACTTCACATTGGATAAAGTTATCGATTTTAAACTCTGTTTCAAGTGCAGATTTAAGCTCACTAAAGTTTTCGGGTTGTGCTAAGATGACAAATGTTTCATCATTGCTTTGTACATCATCTGCACCATTTTCTAATGCTATAAGCATTAAATCATCTTCTGAAATATTCTGTTTGCTAAATTCGATAATACCTTTTTTATCAAATGAAAAAGGTATCTGTCCGGTTTTTCCTAAGGTTGCATTTTGCTTATTAAAATATGCTTGGATATTCGATTTAACACGATTTATATTATCAGATAAAGTTACAACAATAAAGGTAGCACCACCACTAATAGTAGCATTAAAAATTAATTCTGTATATGATGAACCATCTTTGTTCCCTGCTGCCTTAGCGATTGCTCTTTCGATATTGTCTTTTGGCATATTTTTTGCTTTTGCTTTTGAAATAGCAAGTTTTAAAGTAGGATTTTTATCTGGATCTGGTCCTAATTGAGCAGCAACAAAAATTTCTTTTGAAAGTTTTTGAAAAATTTTTCCTCTTGCTGCATCTTGGGCACCCTTACGGTGTGCAATATTAGCTGAGTGTGAATGTCCTGCCATAATGTCTCCTATTCTACTGGTTTTGGTTTAAAAACAGGTTGTCTTTTATGTTCTGTATTTTTATGTCTATATTCTATTTTATTGATTATATCTTTTGTTAAGTGTTGTTTAATAATTTGTGGTTTATCAAGGTGATTTATATAAAAATCTAATTGACGATATGAAAAACCGAGTTCACCTTCATCTGTTTGTCCATCTCATAAACCAGCTGATGGTTTTTTATTTATAATACTATCCGGTACACCTAAAAGTTGAGCTAGATAAGCAACTTCACCCTTTGTTAGTTGACAAATAGGTAATAAATCTGCTCCACCATCACCGTATTTAGTAAAGTAACCTATATATACTTCATCAGCATTATCAGTTCCTAAAACTAAATAATTATTTTCTTGTGCTATTGCATATAAAGTTGTCATTCTTAAACGTGGCTTAATATTAGCGATTGAAAGAGGGTTTGCTAGGTTTAATTCCTTGCTTATTGCCTTAAATGCAGCACCTAATTTAATAGTTTTAAACTTTGTGTTAAACCTTTGTTCAAGTGCTTGTATATCTGCTAAATCGGCTTGTAGCATTGATTGCACCGGTATTACAACCCCAATCGTATTATCTGTCACGGATTTTGCTAAAGCATAAGTTAACGATGAGTCAATTCCTCCGCTAATTCCGACAACAAATCCTTTTGCATTTGCTTTTTGTAACATATCATTTAAAAAAGTTTTTAGAACATCTATATATTCATAAGCTTTTTGCTCATTAAAAGAATGTTCAAAACCATTATAATTGGTAATTTTACTCATACTTACCTTTCTACATAAGTTATATTATATTATAAAATTTGTTTTTCTATATAAAAATTACTATATAGTAATATAAAATTACTTTTAAGCCTATTATCTAGACTTAAAAGTAAAAAAAACCCATAATAGGGTTATTTTTAGTCTTCTACAACTGTTGCTGTGTCTTCGTCGGAATTTTTTGTTTCAGATTTTGTAGCATTTTGTTGTGCTGCATAGTTTGCAAAATCACGCATTACATTTTCTACTGATTCTAATTTTGTTTTTAATGCAGGAATATCTTTTTTATCAATTAATTCTTGTAATTCGTTAATAAGTTTTTCACTCTCTGCTTTTGCTTTTTCATCCATTTTATCACCTTGTTCGGCAGTTGCCTTTTTAATTTGGTCGATTAATGATTCAGCACGAACAATGGTTTCAACTTCTTCTTTGCGCTTTGCATCTGCTTCTTTGTTTGCTTCTGCTTCTTTAACCATTCTTTGAATTTCTTCTTCAGAAAGTTTTGTTGAATTTGTGATTGTAATTTTTGCATCTTTATTTGTTTTTAAATCTTTAGCAGTAACAGTTGTAATACCATTAACATCAATTGTAAAACTTACTTCAATTTGTGGTACTCCACGAGGTGCAGGTTCGATTCCACCAAGATTGAATTGACCTAAAGTCTTATTATCTGATGCCATTTGTCTTTCACCTTGCACAACACGGATTGTTACTTCGGTTTGATTATCAGCTGCTGTTGAGAATACTTGTGATTTAGTTACAGGAATTGTGGTATTTCTGTTGATTAATGGAGTTGCAATACCTCCCATAGTTTCAATTCCTAAGGTTAATGGTGTAACATCTAATAATAAGATATCATCAATATCACCTGCCAATACAGCCCCTTGAATAGCGGCACCAATTGAAACGACTTCATCAGGGTTAATTGAACGGTTAGGTTCTTTATTTAAGGTACGTTTTACCATATCTTGCACTGCAGGCATACGAGTTGATCCACCAACTAATAATACTTCATGCAAATCCTTAGCAGTAATTCCAGCTTCTTTTAAAGCATCTTCAATTGGTTTTCTAGTGCGATCTAATAAATGTGATGTCATTTCTTCGAATTCGCTACGCTTTAGGTTTAATTCAACATTAACAGGTCCATTTTCTGTCATTCCAAAGAAAGGAATTGCAATAGTAACTTGTCCTTGCTCAGAAAGATCAATTTTTGCTTTTTCAGCAGCTTCCTTAAGACGATTTAAACGAGTTTTATCAGTTCCAACTTCAAATTTATAAACATCTTTAATTTTCTTAGTTAATCAGTTTACAATTTCATGATCTCAATCATCTCCACCTAGGTGGTTATCACCTGAGGTAGATAATACGTCAAATGTTCCATCTTCTACTTCGAGAACTGAAACATCAAATGTTCCTCCACCAAGATCATATACTAATACTTTCATTCCTTTATGATCTTTATCAAGACCGAATGCTAATGCAGCCGCTGTAGGTTCATTAATTATTCTTAATACATCTAATCCTGCTATTTTACCAGCAATTTTAGTTGCTTCACGTTGTGCATTGTCAAAGTATGCAGGAACAGTAATAACTGCTTTTTTAACTTTTGTTCCTAATTTTGCTTCAGCATATTCTTTCATATATGAAAGAATCATTGCTGAAATTTCTTCTGGTTTATAGTCTCTTCCATTTACATGAACTGTTTTATCAGTTCCCATAAGTCTTTTAATAGAGATAACTGTATTTGGGTTAGTTTCAACTTGACGTTTAGCATTATCCCCTACAATTTGCTCTCCGTTTTTAAACGATACTACAGATGGAGTAGTTCTTTTACCGTTAGGGTTTTCTAAAACTACTGATTTTTTTCCATCCATAATTGTAACTACTGAATTTGTAGTTCCTAAATCTATTCCTAAAATAATTTCTTTTGCCATGATTTTCTCCTTAATAGTTTTTTTGTTTTTGTTTGTTATATAGATTAATTATAACATAATTTAGCAAACAAAGAATTTAATTGCTAATTTTTTTTTGTCAGTATAACTGATGCAGGTTTAATTAAACGTGAGTTTAATTTTAAACCATATGCTGTAACTTTTTTTACTATATTATCAATATCAGAGTCGATAAAATCAACTACTGCTTGCGAACTTGGATCAAATTCAGTTTCAAGTTGTGGATTAATTATTTCAACACCATTACTTGAAAAAACATCTTCAAATTGTTTTAAAACAATATTAAATCCTATTGTGTAATTACGAGTTTCTTCAGATGTTGAATTACTTCCAAAGTTAACTGCCATTACAAGGTTGTTATAAGGAATAACAAAATCTTCAAAGAAAGATTGCAAAGCATAATTTTTAATATCATTTCGTTCGTTTTCAAGTTTTTGCTTTTGGTTTTCAATTTCTTGTTGTAACATCTGATCTGCCTTTTTTGATAACTGCGATGCTTTTTCTTTAAACTCTGTTTGTAATTTAAGTATATCTAAATCTTTTTGAGCAATTTGTTGTCTTAAAAGGAAAACTTCTGCTCTTAGTTTTGCAAGTTCTTCTTTGACCCCACCTTCTTCAACTATGCTATCATCTGAAACAATATGGTTTGAATTTACATGTGTTATTACTAACCTAACTGTTTTTCCGGCAAATTTTGGAACATCGAACTTTTTAGAATAAGTAAATTCAACCTCTAAAACTTTCTTATATTTACGACCAATGATATATTTATCTAAATCTGGTAAATATTCATTATTTCCTAAGGTAATTGTAGTATTTTTATCATATTCTTTTTGATGGTGACCATCTAAATAAAGACGAAAATCACCTGTTATTTTATCTCCATGTTTATATTTTTTATTAAACATATTAACCTCTTTTCTTTAGTAAAATTTCTAAAACATTTAATGCTGTTCGCATTGCATCGTAATCAGATGCTTGAGCACCAATTACTGAAACCTCAGTGACATTGCTATTGTTTTCGATTCGCTTAGACATATATGTTCGTTCATCGTTAATTGATATTTTAAGTTTTTGATCATTTTCAACACTTTCTTCGATGCGATCTCAAACAGAATAGTTTTCGATTAATTCTAACATCTTATTTAATGTCTCTCTATTTATATCATCTCTTAAGATAATATTCGATTTACCAAAAACTTTATTTTGAGTAATGTGATTAATTTTTTCTGTAAAAACCTGAGTAATAAATGAATCGATTACCTTTTGATAATTCTTAATTTGTGATGCAAGCGGTTCAGCAAGCGATAAAACATGGTCTGCTAACTTATCTAATGGGATATCAATAAGGCGATCTTTAAATATCTTTATCGCAATTCGTAAGTCATTAATGCTAACATCTTTATCAAAAGTAATTATTTTTGAAAAAACTTCTCCATTTGAAATTACCATTACAATCGTGGCTCGATGTTGATCTAATGGAACCATTTCGATGCTTTTGAGCAGATGCTTTTGTGATAAATCAGTTGTAACTAATGTTAAATTAGTAATTTCTGAAATAATTTTTGCTGCTTGCTCAATAGTTGTGTCTATTTCATTTCTTTTTTTGTCTAAAATCTTTTCAAGTTTTCTTAACAACTTTTCTTCATATGTTTCTGATAAAAAGTTTGCATAATAGCTCAGTCCTTTTGATGTCGGGATGCGACCACTAGATAAATGCGGTTTTATCAAAAATTCCTTGTTTTCTAAATCATTCATTAAATACCGAATTTTAGCAGGTGAAAAAGTTATTTCATTAAATCTTTTAATAAGTTTTGCACTACTTACTGCCTCACCTGATTCAATATATAAAAGCACAGTGTACTTTAGAATTAACTCATGACCTTTGTTTATTTCCTCTTTAATCATAATAATATTCTAGCACAAAAATAAAAATTTAGCAAATAAATAATTAAATTGCTAAATTTTTATTTTCTGATGTTTGGTAAATTATATCTTCATTAAATACCTTTTGATAGGTTGTTATGAAATTAGAATATAAGTCATCATAAATAATATTTCCTTTATTTATTTGATCAAAATGATATCCTCAGATGATAAAATAAAAAATATATAATCTTTCTTTTTCATTATGTATTTGTTCTTTATGATTATGTATATCTAAATTAACTTTTTTATTTATACTATGATAATCGAAATAAAATTTCTTTACTTGTATTAAATTCTCAAAAAAAGGCTTTGGTATAAAATAATTACAATAGGAAAAAGTAAAGCTATTTATCAAATTTTTTATTTGATTTGTCTGTTTTCTAAATAATAAAGTGTAAAAAATAAGTAATAATAAAGGAATTATAATATCAACTGCCCCTGGAATGTAAGCATATGTAAGATAATTAATAGAGAATTTATAATTTGAATAATTTTCACTAAAATTAACTGCATTAGAAATTATTCTGTTTTTATCATAAATAATATTATAAAAAATAAAATTTAAAATAATAGCAAGTAGACAAAAGGTAATATTTAATAATAAAATAAAATAAAACTTTTTCATTAACTTAATAAAAGAATTAGCACCTTTTTTAAAGATGACATTAGTTATGGTTTGATTAATTTTAATTAATTTATGCATTTTATAAATTGAAAAAGTAGATAATCTTTTTAAAAAGATAAAATAAAAAATGATATAAATATTAAAAATTACTAACAGTATATCTACAACAGAGTTAATTGCAAAAAATACAAAAATCATATTTTATACCTTATTTATTGAAATAATTAATATAGTTATAATACATACCTATATAATAACTTTGATGTTCTGTTTGTTTTGACAGATGCATATTGTAGATAAAGAAAGCAAGAATATAATATGTATTTTCCTTAAAAACTTTTCTTATTTTTTTAATATCTATTTTGTTATATATCATCAAAAAAGAATAAATATGCATATAATTTATCGGTAATAATCCGTTGTTTTTAAACTCAATTGGTAACCATTTTTCATAGTTTATTGTTATATTCTTCAATTTTGAATCAAAATGTTTTATTGCTTTCAATGAAAATTTAATATGTTTATATACAGTTAGAAAATATGGTGTATATGCTATAAGACTCATTATAACAGCAGGAAGAATATAATAAACTATTTGATTATCATAACCTGATAAAAAAGTCATATAATTCATTGATAATAAAAAAGAAATTTCAGATATGAATAAGAAGATTATTACAAATAATACAATAAAAGAAATAAAGTTGTATTGCTTTGTTTGAATTTTTATAATATTTCACCCGTTTATAAAGTGAATATGATAATTTTTATTGGATTCAATGTCTCTTTTATATGTATCTATTAAAATATAATAAAAAATATTTAATCTAAAGTAATATACAACAGAAAAAATAATTGGATTTATAAGGAAATACATAAAAACAGAAATAAGTAAAATTGCTAAAAATCACATATTTATCCTAGATTATCTAGTTTAGTCTTATTTGGTAATTTTCTTATATACCATATGTTTTTAGCAGGATTATATACTTTTTGAAGTCCTCATTCATACAGTTGTCATTCTGAAACACTAAGCATCTGATCAATAGTTTTAAATTCACCTGTTTTTAAATTCTTAAATAATAGATTTCTACCCCCTGTTCCACCATTTTCATAAGAATCTGTTTGAACAGTTTCTTTCATTACAACTCATTCAATTTTTCTAATATCATCTAAGTATTTGTTGATTTCATTTAATTTACTTGTAAGATTTAACAAAAACTTTTGAATTTCTTCTGTTTCTTTATTAAGTTTGTTTAATTCATCTATACTAACACCTAATGAAGCAAGATCAATTCCTGTAAAAGTAATGGATGGTATTGCTTTAACAAGTTTTGATGCAAAACTACCAACAGATTTTAATTTTTTATAATTCATTGCAATTCTAAATACATTACCAGTTATACCGTTAGTGACACCCCATATATAATTAAAAGCTGTGTATCAGTCATCAAGTGAGGTTGTGTTAGATTTTATGTTAAGCAATTTATTTATAAATTCTTTTTTTGATAATAAAGCTTCTTTTTGATTTTTAAGTGAGTCTATATAAAATGTTATTCCTAGAGATACCACAGAAGTGCCTACACTAACAAAAGCAAAAATAAACGGAAAGAAAAAAGATAATACTGATGATAACACAGAAGCAGCTGTCGTTGCTATTGATGCTATTGTTGCATTTTTTATTTTAGATTGTATTGAATTAATGTTATTTTCTATTATAGAATAAACTTCCTTAATATTTTCTGCTTCGGCTTCTAATTCATGAAATTTAATGTTTAGTTTTTTTGAATTAACTTCATTTTGGTCTATATTTATAGTATATCTCAAATCATTATTTATTAGAACTCTTTTTATGTTAGATTTTACTTTAACTTTTTTTATTTTCTTTGTAATATCATTAACAATAGAATTAACAGAAATTTCGAATTCTTCTATAAATTTTGAATATATTTGATGAATATTATAATCTATGATTTCTTTTTTTTGGTATGGAGCAATTTTTCCACTCTTTTTCAGATTTACAATATAATAGTCAAACATTTTCTTAAAATCTTGAAAAGAAATTAAATTTTTTAAACTTTTGTTCTTTTTTTCAGAATTTAAGAAACGAAAGAAATTGTCACCATTTAATTTGTTTGTAAACAACTTTTCATCAATTGTTTTCATTAAATATTCATAATCAATAAATGTATTAATTCCTGTATTTGATTGATTCATATTTTCAGGATTATGATTTATTTTATATTCGTATACTGGCATATTTGTAATACTGCTTAAACTAGCAATCGGATCACCTAAATTTAATAATATTTTCTTCATTTTAACTCCTTATATAAATTTTATGAAAATATTTAAGACAACCTATCAATCTATGTATATATTTAAAAGTTTCTGAAAGAATTATTGTCAAATAATAGATGTCTTCTTATAATTTCAAAATTGTGCATATAACCCTTCTCAAATATAGTTTCCTTTATTGACTTCATCAAAATGATAACCTCAAATCATAAAATAATGAATATTTATAACATCTAATTTTGATTTTATAAATATTCTTAATGGATATATGTTTAAAACAACCATTCTACCTTTTAAATGATAAAAATCAAAAAAAGTTTCGTTTCTTTTGTTTAACTTTGGTGTTTTTTTAGGAAGAAAATAATCATCAAAGGTGAATTCAAATTTATCAATAAGTTTATAAATAATATTTGT
Organism: Mycoplasma sp. 4013; assembly: GCF_054353875.1. Taxonomy (NCBI): domain Bacteria; kingdom Bacillati; phylum Mycoplasmatota; class Mollicutes; order Mycoplasmatales; family Mycoplasmataceae; genus Mycoplasma; species Mycoplasma sp. 4013. The sequence goes on from NZ_JBTHHK010000002.1 coordinate 118,242, forward strand.
GCGATTGATTCTAAGTTTAATAAATAGAATGCTACAAATAAAACAAAGTAAAAAGTGAGGTATATAGGTTATATTAATATATAAAAGTGCTTCTGCACTTACTGATAGCTTACTACTGTTAAATTTAATTACAAGAAGCGCATTTATAGTAATCAAAATAATTAAGAAAAAACTTAAAAAAACAAAGAAAAGATGTGTGATTCTTTGTCATTTCAAAAAAGCTAATGCACCATATTTGAATGTGTAATGTGTTTTTGTATGCTTAATCTTTATTAAAATGTTAGTTTTCTTGATTATAAATTTAAAGTTTATAGTAAAGAATCTAAGAACAAAATAAGAATATAATGAAATATAGATGGTAGCTAAAGCAAGAAAAATATTAATAATTGCTCATACAAACATTAGACATCATCCTTATTAAAATAATTTACATAGTTGTAGAAAAAACCTTGATAGTTATCTATGTACTCACTTTTTTCTGATTTATCCATATCATAAATATAAAAAGCTAGAATGTAATATGTATCTTCTTTAAAAATCTTTTTAAGCTTTTTAATATTAATTATATTTCACATTGCTATAATATCATATATAACAATGTAATTAAGGGGTAGTAATCCATTATTTTTAAATTCATCATTTAACATATTGTCATAAGTTATTTTTGTTGATTTCATTATTGTATTGAAATATGACTTTGATTTTATAGATATATACATATTTCGAACGAATATAATGTAAAAAATCAAAACAGATGCAATAGTTATTAAAAGTGCTGGTGGAATAAGTGAGTAAAATAAATTTATCAAATCTTCTTGCAAATAAGGAACTAACATAAAAGTTGCAATGATTGCTCCTGAGTGAAGTAAAAATGTAAATAAAAACAAAATAATATGAAGTATCACTAACTTATTTATTTTCTTATTCATTAAATATCAACCATGCACAAAATGAATATGGTATTTATTTGTGTGTAACATTTGATGTCTTTTGTATGTATCATTAAGGATATAAAAGAAAATTTGAAAACAATATTTATAAATAATAAGAATTAATACCATACTAAGTGGTAATATTGCAGGAAGTATTAGGAGAGAAAGAAATAATAAAAACATATTAACCTAAATTATCTAACTTTGTTTTATTTGGTAATTTTCTTATATATGTTACTTTTCGAGCAGGGTTATATACTTTTTTTAGTCCCCATTTATATAGTTGCAAGTCTGTTTGTTGTAACATTTCATTAATTGTAAGGATTTGACCAGTTTCAAGGTTTTTGAAGACTAAATTTCTTCCACCTTTTCCGCCATGATTATATGAATCGTTTTTAGGTGTCTCTTTTATTACAACTCATTCTACTTTTTTTATGTTATTTAATTCATTATATAGCGAATCTAATGTCTTCTTTAAATCACTTGTATAATTATTTATAATATCATTTTCTCTTTGTATTTGTGTTCTATCACCTAATGCAAGTATTATTGATAAGCCATCAATCCCTAATGATTCCAAAGAAGGTAATGAAAATTCTAGCATATCCTTAATAGCATTTGAAATTTTACTTTTAAAATACATTACTAATTTAAAAATATTGTCTGTTATTTTTCATCCATTAGATGCAAAGTCGTATGCATCATAGAAATAAGATATTTTTGATTCTTCAACATTAGATCCATCATCAAGTGAAATTATTTTTTTTTAATGCTGCATTTTTATCTAAAAAATTCTGTTTTCTTGTCTTAAAATAAATTATAACCCCTGTTAGAACAATTAATGAAAAAGCAGAACCAGCACCTAAAACAGCACCAACAACTGGAATAAAAAATGCTACAATTCCTGATAATGTAGAAGTAACAGCAAGAGAAAGATAAGCAGAATTTAATTTTAATAATATATCATTAGTACTTTTAACCCCCTCATTCAAGAGTTTCAAAATAGGTTTTATTTGCTCTATTTTTTTCTCAACCTCAAAGAACCTAATAGTTATTTTTTTTGAATTTTCTATATCATCTTCAATATTTATTTTATATCCTTTTTCATCATCTAGAGATACCCTATTAATTTTTCTTATTCTTTTTTCTTTCTTAATATTTTCTTGTATCTGTAGCTTCAATTTATCGACAGAAAGTCTTAATTCACCAAGAAATTTATCATACATTTCATTAAATTTTTTTGGACTTTGGTTTGTAATTAAATTTGCATCACTACTTGAAATAACTTTATCATCTACTAATCTTCTTACATATTTGTTTAATAGTTTGCTGAAATTTTTTTTACTTACCTTACTCATTAGTTCATTTAATGACATACTTGAATTAAGAAAGTCAGGAAGTGATTTTTCAAATAAATATAATTCACCAGTCATTTCAAGAATATGATTATTTTTTTCTTTTTTTAATTCATTATCATATCCCGTGCTTTCTAACCTTGCATCTATTATTTTGTGATAATTAGGAGGGATATTATAACTTTGAACCGGAATACCTATAACACCTGATAAACCTGTTATAGGATCACCTAATTTTATCAATGTTCTACTCATTTCATCTCCTTTTTGACTTGATATAATTTTACACAATTATTCTGATAAAACGAAAAATACAAAAGCATATAAAATATGCAAATTCCCTAAACATCAACAAAGTTTTTTTGTTCATCAAGTGAAATATCATAAATATTAAGTCTAGTGTTTTTAATATAATGATTTATTCTTTGACAGTGATGTGCAATTCTTTCAATGGTTCTCAATAAAATACCATAATCAAAATCTTTATCAAGTTGCTTTTGTCCATTTTGTGTTTTCAAACGTTCAACATTTACTTTAGTGAATTCATCCGATAAACTATTAATATTTGTGTATAGTTTATCAATAAAATTACTTCTTTCATCAGTTTGGTTTTCTAATTGTCTGATTGAATTTTTTAACAAAGTCTGCAAAGATTCTACTAATTGACTTATTTCAGTTATTATTTCGCTATCTAAGTCGAATTTTTGTGTTGATTTTGATATATAAGTTTTATTTAACTCTAAGATAACATCGTTTCCTAATCCCATTATTTTGTCAACTGAACGACTTGAAAGAATTAATGATAAATGTAACTTAGCATCGTCGTTATTCAAATTGCGACTGTTAAGCTGAACTAAATAGTTATATATTAATGTCCGTGTATTATCAATAACTTCTTCCAAGTGATGGTATTCCTTCAAAATTTTTTGATCTCCACTTTTTATATATTCTCAAAGCAATTTCATTCCTTTTTGAGAAATTTTACCTTGGGTATACAAGGCATTTTTAGCAGCCTTTAGTGCCAATGATGGGTTTTCATTAATCAGTTGAGCAGGCAGAATAATTTCAAATTCTTTGTTTATATTTTTATCTTTTATAATCTTATTTACAAATAATTCAAGATATTTAATTAACCAAAAGAAAATACCAACTAGGATAAAGTTAAAGAACAAGTGAGCCAAGGATAATTGCAAGGCCTTTTGTGTGGGTGCCATTAATAATATAAAGTCTGCATAATAAGTCAAAGGATATAAGAAAGGTAAGATAAGTAAGGCAATTGATAAATTAGTAAATCCTCATAAGATAGCAATTTTCTTAGAATTATTATTTTTAGATGTGAAAGAAACTATTAAACCGGTTATGGTTGTTCCTAAATTAGCACCAAGAACTAAGGCGATAGCTGAATAAATTTGTAATGTATCTTGCTCTTTAAAGACAATTTGATATAAAGTAACAGTTGCACTAGAAGATTGTAAAATCCCAGTAAGAACAAAAGAAAACAAGAATGCTGATCATGGATTTGCTCCAGCAACAGACAAGGTTTTCTTAAAGAAATCTTGTTTTACAATTTCTTTTGCTGCAGATGACATTATTTTTAGTGATAAAAATACCATTCCTATTGCTATTGCTAGCAAAAAAATGTTTTGTCATCTATCTTTTTTGGTGAGTAATGAACCAAACACTCCGATAACCATAAATAAAATAAAGTATTCAGTAAATTTAAAACTTGATTGAAATGAAACGATCAAGGATGTTGTTGCAGTTCCTATATTTGCACCGAGTAAAAAGGCAATAGCTGCTCTTAAACTTATAAATCGTGCTGCTAAAAGTCCCATTATTAATGCGATTGCACCATCCGAAGATTGGATAAAAGTTGTGAATAGAATCCCTACCAGCAAAGCAATATAGTTATTTTTAGTTATAAATTTTATCACCTTACGAAATTTTGAATCACCGATACTTTTTAATGATGTAGATAACTTTTTAGTTGCATAAATAAATAAAGCCAAGGATGCTAAAGCAAAGACGATTGCAAGCGAAATTGTATCAAATTTCATAACTGTCCTTTCAAATATCTTTTTTTGATATTATAATAAAATTTTATAATTTGAAAATTTAATACAAAGAAACTTTGAATAAGTTAAAATATTATTATGGATTCAAAAGAATATGTGCAAAAGTTGTGTTATCAAAAAGGTTGAGACTTTGAAAAACTTGATAAATATGTCAATTTAATAGAAGAAAAAAATAAAGTAATGAACTTAACGGGTTTTTCCGATGATCGTTTATGAAGTGAAGGGATCCTGGAATCCCTAGCATTTATGGACAAAATAATGAAAGTGTTTGATAAATGCAATGTATTAGATATCGGTGCAGGTGTAGGTTTTCCATCAGTTCCTTATTTTATTGCTAACTTAAATTCTAATTTTCAACTTGATATCTATGAACCACTAACAAAACGTTGTGATTTTTTAAATCTTGTTATTAAAGAATTAAATATCACTAATATTAAAGTTTATAAAAAACGAGTTGAGGAACAAAAACAAAAAAATATATACGATATTGTAACAGCCCGTGCTGTTGCAGATATCCAAACATTAATTTTAGTTGCCTTTCACCTTATCAGAGTTGGTGGAAAAATGATATTGATAAAGGGTAAAAATGTTTTAAAAGAAGTAGCAGACGCTGAACATGCCTTTAAACAAGTTAAATACAAGTTGGATATTGAAAAGTTTTCTATGACACAAATAAACAAAGAAAATCATATTGTATATATTACAAAACTTAGAAGTACACCAAATTCTATTCCGTATGTTTGAAAAGATGTTATAAAACTTAGAAGGTAGTTATTTATATGTATAAAAAAGTAGTCAAAAATTTGACTACTTTTAAAATTTTTAATTTACAGTTTTCAATTTATATTATATAGAGTTTAAACAAAATATAAGAAAGAAATTAAATTATGTGAAAAATTATAACGAGATAACAAAGAATAATGAATGAGAAATTTTGTTAACGAAAACTGAATGAAAAGAGAGAACATAAATAAACTAAATAATTTTATGAATTATTGAGTAAAAATTTAAATGAAAATTTACGAATAAAATAATAGAACATAGATTTGATATTTAAATGAATATTTTGATTTTACTAAGTATTAAGTATTTTGATATCAATAATGAATCCTAAGCACATTTGACAATACACTTAGGAATTTTATTATACAACAAAAAATATTAATATATCATAATAAATAACAAAATAAGTAAATTTTTAGTGTTTTTTTGTTATTTTTTCCATTTTTTCTATAAAATCCAAATCTTCTTCTGAAAAATCAATGTTACTATCAATTCACTGCTTGCGTTTCGATGAATCTTCACCCATTAAAATTGAAACCCTTCTTTCAGCAAGTGAAGCATCTTCGATACTAATTTTAATTAATGTACGTGTTTGTGGATTCATTGTAGTTTCTCATAATTGATCAGCATTCATCTCACCGAGCCCTTTATATCTTTGTAGTTCGATAGCACCTTTTTGTTTTGTTAATATATCTCTTAAATCATTTTCATCTCAAGCATATAAAATGTTTTTTTTGCTTTTATTAGTAATTTTATATAACGGAGGAATTGCGATATAAACTTTACCTGCTTCAATTAAAGGTTTCATAAAACGGTAAAAAAAAGTAAGTAATAAAATTTGAATATGTGCCCCATCGGTGTCAGCATCCGTCATAATAACTATTTTATTGTAATTGCATTTATTTAAATCAAAATCCTTGGCAAAACCAGCACCAATTGCATTGATAATAGTTGCTATTTCATTATTTTTAAGTAAATCAATAATACTTTTCTTTTCAGAATTTATAACCTTTCCGCGCAGAGGTAAAATCGCTTGATAATGACGATCACGACCACTTTTAGCAGATCCCCCTGCTGAATCGCCTTCGACAATAAATAACTCTCTTTCAGAAGCCTTTTTTGATGTCGCTGGAGTTAATTTGTCACTTATAATACTTTTTTCTTTTAGTGACTTCTTAGATTGTCTTGCTTCATCGCGACGCTTACGTTCTTCAAGTCGGATTTCATATGCACGTTTAATTTTTTCCAAAACTTTCTTAAATTGATTTTTATTATCTTCAATTCATTTTTGCAAGTATTTTGAAACAATTTCTTCACTAATATTCTTTGCTTCAGGTGTTCCTAATTTGTCTTTTGTTTGTCCAACAAATTCTAAAAGATGTTCAGGAATTTTGAGCGAAATAACACAAGTAAGGCCCTCCTTGATTTCTTCGGAATCAAAGATGTTTTTGCCTTTTAAAAAACCTTCTTTCAAGGCGTATTCATTAACTATTTTGTTAAAAGCATTACGTAATCCAATTTCGTGACTACCACCATCGCGAGTTTTAACATTATTAACGAAACTTAATAACAAATTCGAATAGGAATCAGTTCATTGAAAACCAAATTCAACTTCAATGTCTTTTTTGGTGTCTTTAAACGAAATCGCCTTAGTTAAAGGTGTTTTGGAATCATTTAGAAAATCAATAAATGCTTGAATACCATTATTATACTGATAAGTTTCATCAAAACCGATGTTTTCATCAACAACTCTAATTTCTAAATTAGAGATTAAAAAAGCACTTTCCTTTAAACGTTCAGAAATTGTATCTATATTTAATTTAGCACGTTTAAAGAAGTGATAATCGGGTCAAAATTCAACCGATGTCCCTGTCTCCTTGCTCTTTCCTACTTCATGGGTTCGTTCTTTAATATTATCACCTTCGAAAACAGTGCGATATAATTTACCATTTCTTGCTACAGTTGCTATTAATTGAGTTGACAAAGCATTGGTAACACTTGAACCAACACCGTGTAAACCACCTGATGTTTTATAAGCACTTGAATCGAATTTTCCACCAGCATGTAATTCAGTAAAAACAACTTCCACGGCACTGCGATCGTCATCTTTTATCTTGTCTACAGGGATTCCTCGACCATTATCTGTAACTTTTACCGAACCATCTGTTCTTAAAAATACTGCTATTTTGTTTGCATAACCAGCCAAAGCTTCATCAATTGCATTATCTACAATTTCTCAGACAAGATGGTGTAAACCATTTACATCAGTTCCACCAATATACATTCCAGGACGCTTACGAACCGCTTGTAAACCTTTTAATTGTTGGATACTACTTGCATTATATTGCTCATTCATAATTTTAATTATATAATTATTTTCGCTACATTTAAAATTGAAAAGCAAAATAATGTTTGTTTTATAAATTTTTAAAATTGCTTTCAAATTTCGTTAAAATAATAAGAAATTTAAAAGCAATTTAGTTTTTTGAAATTATATTAATTAAAACAATATAATATTTAAAGGTATGATATATAGACAAAAATGTAAAATATCTTTACTATTTTAAGCACACATATTTAATAAAAAAAGGTATAATTAAAATGTTTTTTATAAAGGAGTAAATTTGTTGACTTTTAGTAATCTTTGATATAAACTATCTAAAGGCTGAAGAAAGTTTTGAGAGAATAAAAATTTAAGTAAAAAAATTATTTTTACGATTATAATGCTTACTGTTTTTGTTTTTGGAACCACTATTACAGCACCATTTATTCGGATTGCTGATCCAAGTCAACTTTCGAATAATGCTTTTTTAAACACTCTTAATTTAATTGGTGGTGGGGGTTTGCGTCAGTTTTCGATTTTTGCCTTAGGGATTAGTCCTTTTATTAATGCATCCTTGATAATGATGATTTTGCAATCAAAGTTTGTTCCACCAATTTACAAACTTTCACAAAGTGGGCCACAAGGAAGAAAGAAAATTAATGTTATTACCCGTTTTGTAACATTAGCAATTGCTTATCCACAGGCAGTGTTTTTAACAAGAGCTCTTTCATCAGGGAGTCCATCATCTGTATTTATTTCAATTACAGGAACCCAGTATTTTAGTGAAAATGCATTAGTATATTTTATAATTCCGATGATTTTAGTTTCTGCTTCGTTATTAGCACTTTTTATTTCAGAACAAATTACCAACAAAGGAGTGGGTAACGGGACTAGTTTATTAATTTTTACTGGTATTGCAGCAAGGTTACCTCGTCAGTTTCATACAGCAATTTTATATTATATAGGTGATTTAGCTGAAAGTGGAATAATGAAAGGCATAATAAGCTTTATTAGTTATTTATTAGTTTATATTTTAACAATTGTAATAATTGCAATTGTATATGTTTCGGAAAGACATGTGCCGATTCAACAAGTCGGAGCAGGACGCTCAAAGAGTCGTAAGGAAATGGGTAAATTACCAATTAAAGCGAATCCGGGCGGGATAATGCCTATAATTTTTGCAATGTTAGTTTTATCATTTCCTACAATGATCGCTAATGTTTTACCACAACATAGTGCTGCCAAATTTTGAATAAACACAAATTTACAATTCACTCAACCGATTGGATTTACTTTGTTAATTGTAATAGTGTTAGTCTTTTCAGTGTTAATGGGAATTCAGCAATCAAAAGTTGATAAAATAGCAGAAGATTTTACTAAAAACTCTACATTTATTCCTGGGGTGCGTCCTGGTGAAGAAACGCAAGATTATTTAGTTGCTATAGTTTTTCGTTTAAGTGTATTTTCATCACTTTACTTAGTAATTCTAGGAAGTATGCAATTTATTGCAATTATGGCTCATATACTTCCTCAAGCAATTGCTTTTGGTGGAACAGGTTTAATGATTTTGGTATCAACTTCACTTGAAACACTCGGACAACTTAAAGCACGTCGTATGAGCAACAAATTATCTAAGGCAAAACGACTTACTCTCGAAAATTTTGAAAATTTAAATTCTGATAAATCAGACGATGATAAGAAGATGGGAACAGGATTATTATGATAGGAAAAATAGATACAAATATAATTTTAATGGGACAACCTGGAGCAGGTAAGGGAACTGTAGCAGGAGTTTTTGCTAAGAAAACCGAATGAATACATTTATCTACCGGAAATATTTTTCGTCAAGAAATCCATAATAAAACACAACTTGGTCAGAAAGTAGAATATTATGTAAACTCAGGTGGATATGTTCCTGATGAAATCACAAATGAAATAGTTAAAAATGCAATTTTGAAACTACGAGCAGAAAATAAGTTTTTTATTTTAGACGGTTATCCACGTACTATTGCACAAGCAGAATTTCTAAAACAAATTCCTAATTTAAAATTCAAAGTTATATTATTAACTGCTTCTGAAAAAATAATAATGGAACGTTTATCTGGTAGACTTGCTTGCGAAATTTGTGGGACAGGTTATCATATAAAATTCAAAAGAAGTTTCGTTCCCGATTATTGCGATATTGATGGTGGAAGGCTTTATTCACGCGATGATGACAAGCCTGAAAAAATTAAAAACCGTCTTAAAATATACGATGAACAAACTAAACCATTATTAGAATATTATAAAAAAACAGGTGAATTACTAACTTTTGCTTGTGAAGGCGATCCTGAAGAAGTTGCTAATGAAATTGCTTCTCATTTTAAAATAAGATGATAAAATTATGATACTTTTGAAAAAGTATCATTTTTTTGTTTTCAAAAGTACATCTGGAGGTAGTATTGATTCAAATTTTAAACGAAGAACAAGTCAAAAAAATTACCAAAAGTTGTAAAATCTTGGCAGAAGTAAAACAAATTTTGTGAGATTTCATAAGACCAGGGGTTTCTTTAAAAGAAATTGATCAATTAGCTTTTAAAGAAATTACTAAAAGGGGTGCTAAACCAGCTTTTTTAGGTTTATATGGTTTTCCTGCAACAACATGCATCTCTGTAAATGAACAATTGATCCACGGAATCCCTAATAATTACATTATAAAAGATGGTGACTTAGTTAGTGTTGATATCGGTTGCATCTGACAGGGGTTTAATAGTGATAGTGCATTTACCAAAGCTATTGGTAATGTATCTGCATCTGACCAAAAACTTATTGATGTTGCAAAAGGAGCCTTTGAAGCAGGATTAAAAGCAATTAAAAGAGGCGCTCGAGTTGGTGACATCAGTGCTGCAATAGGTAGGTATATCAAAAAAAACGGATTATATACACCTGTTGAGTTTTGTGGTCATGGTATTGGAAGTCATCTCCATCAAGATCCAAATGTTAATAATACAGGACATAAAGGAAGTGGTCCATTATTAAAAAACGGTATGGTTCTTTGTATTGAACCAATGATAATTCAAACTCCACATATTAAAATTTTATCAGATGGTTGAACTGTTATTAGCGCTAATAAAACAAATACAGCCCATTATGAACATACCGTTTTAATAAAGGATTTTCAAGGTGTCGTTCTAACGAAAGGAATATAATTTGGCAAAAGACGCAATTAAATTTAAAGCAGTCGTTAAAGAAGCTCATACAACAGACTTATATACAGTTGAATTAAGCGATAACGGTGCCCTAATTAAAGCTCATATTTCAGGTAAAATGCGTGTAAATCATATTCGTATTTTACCTGGTGATACAGTTGATGTAGAAATGAGTCCTTATGATTTGACACAAGGACGCATTGTCTATCGTCATAAATAAAAGGAGAAACTATGAAAGTTAGAGCAAGTGTAAAGAGTATTTGCAAAGATTGTAAGATCATTAAACGTAAAGGTGTAAACCGTGTGATTTGTATTCATCCAAAACACAAACAAAGACAAGGTTAATAAGAAAGGAAAGTTAAATGGCTAGAATTTTAAATGTTGAAATTCCAAATGATAAGCGTGTAGTTGTTTCATTAACTTACATTTATGGAATTGGAAGAACCTTAGCAAAAGAAATTTGTAAAACTGCAAAAGTAAGTGAAGATGCTCGTGTTAAAAATCTAAGTGAAGAAGAATTATCAAGAATTCGTGAAGCTGCAAAAGTATATACCACCGAAGGTGATTTACGCAGAGAAGTAACTTTAAACATTAAACGTTTAATGGAAATTAAATGCTACCGTGGGATCAGACACCGTAAAGGATTACCAGTTCGTGGTCAATCAACCCAAAAGAATGCTCGTACCCGTAAAGGTCCAAGAAAAACTGTAGCAGGAAAGAAAGGTAAATAATGGCTCGTAAATCAAAAAAGAAAAATATTGTTAGTGGAATAGCACATATTCACTCAACAAATCAAAACACTATTGTTACTTTCACAGATGAAAAAGGTGATGTAATTGCTTGATCATCAGCAGGAGCAATTGGTTATAAAGGGACCAAGAAAAAAACTCCATATGCTGCAGGTTTAGCAGCACAAGCAGCCGCGGAAGCTGCAAAAGAACACGGAATGAAGACAGTCAAGGTTGAATTAAAAGGACTAGGAGCAGGTAAAGATGCTGCTAGAAAACAAATCGAAGTTGCTGGAATTACAGTTACTGAAATCAAAGATGTTACACCTGTTCCGCATAATGGTACTAGACCTCCAAAACGTATTTTAAAACGTGAACGTGCAAAAAAATAATTAATACCATAGTATTTAAAGGAGTCTCGATATGGAAAAGATGAAACAATTATCTTATAGAAAAAAACCAGTATTTAGAGAAACAGACGATAATGAAACCACATTCACCTTACAAGGACTCGAAAGAGGTTATGCAAACACATTAGGAATTGCATTAAGACGTGTATTGCTTTCATCTACTACTTCGCTTGCACCATTTTGTGTTCGCATCGAAGGGGTAGAGCATGAATTTTCTACAATTAAAGAAGTTGTAGAAGATGTTCCAAGTTTGATTATGAATTTGCGTAAGGTTAAATTCACTTATGATCCTAATATTGTTTCAGATAATGAAATTGTTAAGGTTAAATTGGTAGCAGATGAATCAGGTGTATTAATAGCAGGAAAAATGCAGATTTCAAACCCCGGTGTTCGTGTTATTGATCCATCAGTACACATTGCAGAAGTAGTGAATCCAAATGCATTAAAATTAGAAATGTTTTTACGTGCAGGACGTGGATTTATTTCATTTGAGGAGAATAAAGTTCTTTTACTAAATCCGCAAATCAAAGTTTCGTTAGATACAGATATTAAAAAGGCTGAATATATCGCAGTTGATTCTGATTTTTCTCCAATTGAAAAAGTATGATATACACAAAGAGAACTAAACTCATCATCACCCAAGATTGAAGAAGAACTTGAATTAAATATTAAGACAAACGGAACGGTTTCAGCAAAACAAGCGATTAAATCTGCATCAGAAATTTTAATCGGTTTATTCGCTGTTATCGGTAATGTTGATAGTATGGAAGATGTAAAAATCTTTGAAGAACCAAAACAAGTTGAAGAAGAAAAACCTGATGATGATATTGATATTTCACAACTTGGTTTAAGTGTTCGTTCATATAATGCACTTAAAAAAGCTAATAAACGCAAACTTAGTGAATTTGCTGCAATGAAACTTGAAGACCTTGAAAACATTAAAAACTTAGGTAAAAAATCTATTGAAGAAATCGTCAAAAAACTCGCTGAGCAAGGTATTATTTTAAAAGAAGGAGTTGAATAATATGGCAAATCCAAAACAAATCTATTCACGTGATACAAAATGAAGAACTGGTGTAATGCGTTCATTAGTTAGTGAGTTGATAGCTCATGGACATCTAACAACAACCTTAACCCGTGCAAAAGAAGTTCGCAGACATGCTGAACGTATGATTCAAAAAGCAAAAACCCCTACCTTAGCAAACAGACGTGCAGTAGCTTCATATGTTCGCGACATTAAAGTTGAAGGTAACAAAAATGTTCTTAAACATTTATTTGACACAGTAGCACCTAAATATGCACAAAGAAACGGTGGATACACAAGAATTATTAAATTACCAAAACGATTGGGTGATAATACTCGAATGGCCTTAATTGAATTAGTTTAATTTCCTTACTTATTTTAGAGCTTTAAAAATTTATTGCAAACAGCCCACCTAGGGTTGTTTTTTGTATAAAAATATCCACATAAGTGGATATTTTTATCAAATTTTAATGCGCTTTTCAGGTGATAAATACATTTGATCACCATCTTTTATATCATAGGTTTTTAAAAATAATTCGTTATTAGATAAAACTTTATTTGCACGTACTTTGGTTGGAGCATGTACATCTGAATCAAGTAGTCTTTTTGCTCTACCTTCTTTATAAATTGCTCGTCAAACAGTAGCTCAGTTTTCAAAGAATGCATGTGCATCAAAATCAGGATATTTTTGAGCTGCTTTTAAAGCACAATCAAATCCACCTAAATCTGCGATATTTTCAGAAACTGTTAATTTTCCATTCACTTTACCATATTCTGTCTCTGTTCCGTCATAAAGATCAATAACAGCTTGTGTGCGTTTTTTAAATTCATTTAAGTCATTTGCGGTTCATCAGTTGTTTAACTTACCGTTTTCGTCAAATTGTGCCCCATTGTTATCAAAACCATGTGAAATTTCATGTGCGATAACAACCCCGATTCCACCGAAATTAGCTGACTTAGACTGATTTATATCATAAAAAGGAGATGCTAATATCGCAGCAGGAAAAACAATTTGATTTCGCATTGGATTATAGTAAGCATTAATTGTAGCGGGTGTCATACCCCAAAGTTTTTTATCTTCTGATTTATGATATAAGGATAATTGATATTCACTGATATGTTTGTTAAATTCCTTAATGTTTTCAAAAATATTAGAACCATCATGATATGTTTTTACCTTAAATTTAGCATAATATGGATGAATTTTTTCTGGATAACCTACCATGGGTTCAAATTTTTCAAGTTTCAAGATTGCTTTTTGAATTGTTTCTTTTGATAGTCAACTGTTATGTAATAAACTATCTTTGTATACATCAATCATAGATGCAATCATATTTTCCACATCTGCTTTAGCTTTTGATCCAAAATATTTATCAGCATAGAACATTCCGAGTGGCATTCCAAAGAACTTACTGGTTAAATCATATGCAAAATCATTTAATTCTCTTACTTTTGCCACTGAATTTACTGCATTAGCATACTCGGTTGCTTTAATTCTTATTTCTTCTGATAAATAAGTTGTAGTTGCTAGCATATTTTTAATAAACATTAAATCACGGAATTTTTCGAAGTTTGTTTCATTAAAAATTTCATCAAACTTAGCAAAAAGTCTTAGGTTTGGAATTGATGCTTCTGATACTTTTTGTCCAATAATTAAGTCTAAGAGTCTTAAAAAGTCATATTTTTTAGAAAACAAACTTAGTTCTTCTCTGGTTTTCAGATTATATAAGGAAACATAATCTGCTTGTTCGACTGATGAAAGAATGTGGTCTTTATAAATATCATCAAAAGCAATCGCATTTTCAATCATTATATTTACTTTTTGCTGAGCAAAACCGTAATCTAAAAGTAAATCATTTACCATATTTTTTCATGCATTAAGTAATTTTTCTTTTTCTTTTGGTTGCTCATAAGTTTCCTTAGATGGCAAGATTACTGAAACTGAATCAAGTCACAAAATTCTTTTATCATTATCTGCAAAATCTTCATAAATTTGTAATTCTAATGGTAAGAAATTGTAATTTAATCACACATCACGATTTGCATTGAAAATATCATTAAAAGAGTTAAATTGATATATTCTATCTAAAAAATTACGAACAGGTTGTCAACCTAATTCATTTCTTTTTTTTGAATTAATAATGAGTTGATAAAATTTTACTAAATCAGACATCATCGGATGATCTTCTGGCAATTCTTGTTTACCTAATGATCATTGGGAAATTAAGTTCTTAAGTAATTTTTCTAAATTTAACTCTAACTCAACAAAAGATCCGATTGATGAACGATCTTCTGGTATTTTAGCAGTTTTTAATCATTCTGCATTAACATATTCATAAAAATCATCTTTTTTATTCATATTTCTCCTATTTTTTTGTTTCTATATTAGTTTTTAAAATTGATAAGAAGGCTTCTTGTGGAACTTCGATGCTACCAAGTTTTTTCATACGTTTTTTACCTTCCTTTTGCTTTTTAAGTAACTTTTGTCTTCGTGTTACATCTCCACCATATAACTTAGCAGTAACATCTTTTCGATAAGCCTTAATAGTTTCGCGAGCGATAATTTTTCCACCGATTGTTGCTTGCACAGGGACTTCAAAGTTTTGTCTAGGAATAGCATCCTTTAGTTTAACACATAATTGTCGAGCTTGTTCATAAGCTCGATCACGATGACATATAATTGAAAAAGCATCAACTTTATCCCCGTTAAGTAAAATATCTACTTTTACTAAATCACTTTCACGATATCCTAATCATTCATATTCAAATGAAGCATAGCCCTTGGTAGTTGATTTAAGACGGTCAAAGAAATCAAAAATAGTTTCAGCCAATGGTAGTTCATAAATTACATTAGAACGCTTAGAATCTATTATTTCAAGCGACTTATATATCCCACGCTTGTTTTGACATAATTCCATTACATTACCGATATAGTCGTTAGGGATAAAAATTTGTGCTTGCACATAAGGTTCTTCGATTTTTTCAATAAATGTTCGATCAGGGAGTAAGGTAGGATTGGCGATCATTTCTATTTCACCTTTGGTGGTGGTAACTTTATATTCTACACTTGGAGAAGTTGCAATGATACCAACTTTATATTCACGATCTAATCGTTCTTGTAGGATTTCCATATGTAAAAGTCCTAAAAAACCAACACGAAATCCAAATCCTAATGCTTTGGATGTTTCTTGTTCTCAACTTATTGATGAATCACTTAAAGAAATTTTTTCTAAACTCTCTTTAAGTAGTGAATAATCTCGTGTATCAACTGGATAAAATCCAGTAAAAACAACAGGTTTCATTTTTTTATAACCAGGTAAAGCATTTTGAGTTGGTTCTTCTAAATGTGTAATGGTATCACCGACATTAACTTCCTTAGCATCTCTGATGGCTGCAGAAACTCAACCTACTTCACCTGCTTGTAACACCTCTTTTTTAGTTTCATAAGGATTTCTGACCCCTAATTCGATTACATGATAGCGATTGTTCTCATCGTTTCGAGACATAAATTTAAATTTATCACCTACTTTTAAAATCCCTTCAAAAATCCGAACTAACATTACAACACCACGGTATGGATCAAAATAACTATCGAAAATTAAAGCTTTTAATGGTTTATCATCATCAGCATCTTTTGCAGACGGGATATATTTTATAATTGCTTCAAGTAACTTATCTACCCCTAATCCTGTTTTTGCTGATACTAATACAGCATTCTCGGTTGGTATCCCGATAACATCTTCAATTTCTTTTTTAACACCTTCCACATCTGCAGATGACAAATCAATTTTATTAATTACCGGAATTATTTCAAGGTTGTTTTCTAGAGCAAGATATACATTTGCAAGAGTTTGTGCCTCAATGCCTTGTGTTGCATCAACTAGTAACAAAGCACCTTCAGAAGCTGCCAAGGAACGTGAAACTTCATAAGTAAAATCAACATGACCAGGGGTATCAATAAGATGAAAAATATAATCTTTATATTTAATTTGCACTGCATTAAGTTTTATAGTAATTCCACGCTCTTTTTCTAAATCCATTGAATCAAGAAATTGCTCTTTTAATTCTCTTGTTGCAACAGTGTTAGTTATTTCAAGAATGCGATCAGCGAGGGTACTTTTACCATGATCAATATGTGCGATGATTGAAAAATTTTTAATTTTTGATTTGTCTATTTTCATATTATTAAATTATATTAAATTCTTTCTTTATGCGTATTAAATTTTGTATAATGTATCATTTGCGTTGCATTATAAATTTGTTTTGTTACTTTTTTATATTTAAATTATAATGCAAAAAAGTAATTTTTATTTATTTGTTATTAGTATGTATTTATAAGTCTTCTACTAAAAATAAAGTAGATATAATGATACGGAAATAAGTTGTAAGTAAACATAAAATCCATATCTAAGATAACAAAACACAAGAAATTTTCTTGTGTTTTGTTATTATTTTATGAAATTGTTAATATTAATCTTCGTCTTTAGATTGAATATTTCTACGTTTAATAATTTCATCAGCAATGTTTTTTGGTGCTTTTTCATAGTGATCAAATTGCATTTGATATGTACCACGTCCACTAGTCATTGATCTAAGTTCGGTTGAATAACCAAACATTTCAGCAAGCGGAACCATTGCTTTAACAACAACTGCACCATCGCTTCTTTGTTCTTGATCATTCACCAGTCCTCTACGACGTGATAAATCACCGATAACATCTCCCATATGATCTGATGGAACAACAACCGCAACATCCATAATAGGTTCTAATAAAACAGTCCCAATCATATCTTTTGCTTTTGTTAAGGCCTTAGAAGCTGCTATTTTGTATGCTAATTCAGATGAATCGACATCATGGTATGAACCATCAAATAATGTTGCTCTAATGTCAATCATTTGATATCCTGCTAAAATTCCTGCAGCCATTTTTTCTTCAAGTCCTTTTTGAATTGATTTAATGTATTCTTTAGGGATTTTTCCACCAACAATTTTATCAACAAATTCAAAACCACCATCAGGATTTGGTTCAAATTTTAATCAAACATGACCATATTGTCCTTTACCACCTGATTGTTTAATATGTTTTCCTTCGACATCTGCTGTTTTTGTGATTGTTTCACGGTAAGAAACTTGTGGAGCACCAACCTTTGCTTGAACTCCGAATTCACGTTTTAAACGATCTACAATAATATCAAGGTGCAATTCACCCATACCAGCAATAATTGTTTGACCTGTTTCATCATCGGTATATGTTCTAAAGGTTGGATCTTCAGCAGCTAATTTTTGTAATCCGATTGAAAGTTTTTCGGTAGCTGCTTTTGATTCAGGTTCGAGAGCTTGAGAAATAACAGGTTCGGGGAACACCATTTTTTCTAAGATGATTTTTGCACCTTTTTCATTAACTAAAGTGTCCCCAGTTGTAGTATATTTTAAACCTACAGCTGCAGCAATATCTCCGGCACGACATTCATCAATTTCGACACGACTGTTGGCATGCATTTGCAATACACGTCCGATTCTTTCTTTTTCTCCCTTAGTAGAGTTATATACATAACTCCCTTTTGTTAAAACTCCACGGTATACACGGAAGAAAGTTAAAGAACCAACAAAAGGATCGTTCATAACTTTAAAAGCTAATGCGGCAAATTCACCATCATCGGTTGCTTCAACACTAACTTCATGCTCGTTATCATGTGCTTTGATTGCTGGAATATCAACAGGTGATGGTAGATAATCAACAACAGCATCAATCATCTTTTTTACACCTTTATTTTTAAATGATGTTCCACACACTACCGGGAAGAATTCGGAAGATAAAGTTGCTTTACGAATTGCTTCTTTGAAAGCAGGTATTTCAACTTCATGTCCTTCTAAAACACTCATCATTAATTCATCATCAAAAGCAGCAACTGCTTCTAATAACTCTTGACGTTTAATTTCAACGATATCTTTAAGATCATCTGGGATTGCTGTTGCAAATTCTTCTTCTTGTGGTTCGCCATTATATGTATATGCTTCACGAGTTACAAGGTCGATAATTCCTTTGAATTCTGATTCAGCACCAATTGGTCACTGAATAGCAACAGCGTTTCCACCTAAACGTTGTTTAACAGAAGCAACTGAAGCAGCAAAATCAGCACCAGCTTTATCCATTTTGTTTACATAAACTATTCTAGGAACTTTGTAGTTTGTTGCTTGTCTTCATACTGTTTCAGTTTGTGGTTCAACACCAGATTGTGCATCTAAGACAGCGACTGCACCATCTAAAACACGCAATGAACGTTCAACTTCAACGGTGAAGTCAACGTGTCCAGGGGTATCAATAATATTGATTCTTTTACCTTTTCAAAAAGCTGTTGTAGCAGCAGATGTGATGGTAATTCCTCTTTCTTTTTCTTGATCCATTCAGTCCATTTGAGAACCACCATCATGGGTTTCTCCGATTTTATGGATTTTACCTGTATGGAATAAAATTCTTTCGGTTGTTGTAGTTTTTCCTGCATCAATGTGGGCCATAATACCGATATTACGGTAATCTTTTAAATCATAATCTCTTGCCATATTATTTTATAACTTTGATTATCATCTAAAATGTGCAAAAGCTCTGTTGGCTTCAGCCATTTTGTGGGTGTCTTCGCGTTTTTTAATTGCTCCACCAGTTTTATTTGATGCATCAATGATTTCGTTTGCTAAACGAACATCCATAGTTTTTTCGTTTCTTAATCTAGCATATTGAACAAGTCATCTTAATGCTAATGTTTGTTTTCTGCGAGTAGGAACTTCGGTAGGTACTTGGTAGTTAGTTCCACCGATTCTTCTTGTTCTAATTTCAAGTTGTGGTGTAATATTTTCAACAGCAGCTAAAAATACTTCCATTGGCTCTTTGTTAGTTTTACTTTTGATTAATTCAAAAGCTGAATATAAAATATCTTGTGCGATAGATTTCTTTCCGTCAAGCATAATTTGGTTAATTAATTTTGTAACAACTACTGAATTAAAAACTGGATCTGCAAGTACTTCACGGATAGGTGCACTTTTCTTTCTTGACATTTGTCCTCCTTATGTTTAAAATTAATTATTATGCTTATTTCTTTTCTTTTTTAGTTCCGTATAAACTACGACCTTGATTACGTTTTGAAACCCCAGCAGCATCTTGTGTTCCACGAACAATATGGTATCTTACTCCAGGTAAGTCCTTAACACGACCACCACGTATTAATACCACTGAGTGCTCTTGTAAGTTGTGTCCTTCTCCTGGAATGTACGCTGTAACTTCCATTGTATTTGATAACTTAACACGAGCATATTTACGTAATGCTGAATTAGGTTTTTTAGGTGTCATTGTTGCGACACGAGTACATACACCACGCTTAAATGGAGAAGCCATTTTTTTTGATTTTTTAATTAATGAGTTGTAGCTTTGGTTTAAAGCAGGCGCATTTTGCTTTTTAACCTTTGAACTACGACCATTTGTAACTAACTGATTAGTTGTTGGCATTTTATCCTTTCTAAATTAATATTAACAATAATGATATAAAAATTGCTTTTTAATTATACACTAACAACTGCTCCGTGTGTATCATATTTACAGTTTTTTATTACTATATACAAGGGATAAAAATTTACAAAATATAAATTTTATTATTTTTATACTACAAAATTACTAAAATTCAGATTTTATTATATAAAGCATCATGCATAAAAGGTTGATATATCCCAATTTTAAATGATTTATCAAATTAAGGATTTGATTTGTTGTATTTTTTATAGTTTTCAAACAAAGAAAGCGCAGATTTTCCATTATATAATAATGATAATAATCGATAATACTCTTGTTTTAATTTATCGTTTTTATTATAAACCAATGCAGATGTAAAATCAAAGGTTTCAGATGAAATTATTGTGTTTTCTAGATGGAAAATTCTTATGGATTCTTTTTGAGGTTGTTGATATTTTCAAATGTTTTGATTCTTCAAGAAAGAATCATAAATTTTTTCCTCAGTATTTTTTGAATCGGCATCGTAAGCGAAAATATAAAATAACATCTTATTTTTTATGTTTTTTTGTAAATATCTAGAAATATCTATAAATAAGGTGCTTTGTGGTTTATTGACTTCAAATAAAGGTTTTTTAGCATACCTTTGCTGAATATATTTATTAAAACTGATTGGTTTATTTTGTTTAACAAATTTAAAACTAATAAAAATAGAACCACTAGTTAATTTCTCTTTTTGAATTTTTATATAGTAATCATTTTGTTTTAAATCATCATTTATTTGAAAACGCAAAATTTTACGAAAAGGAAAATATGTATTAATCGGGTCCAAATAATTTATTATTTCCTGTGATTTATTTGTCTTCAGATCAAAAATTTCAGGATTTAGTATTCTCGGAGAAAAATTGTTTTCAAAATTTCATTTTGTATCCAAATAATTGTCATCATAAAAAGATTTTTGTAATGCAGAATCTACATTATTTTGATTTTTTGTATCATATGAAAGAAGAAACGGATTGTTATAATCAAAGATAGTTGAATAAATATTTGAGAGTTCTTTGATGTAAATATCAGGAATTTTATTCTTATTTGGATTATCGCTGTGTTCAACGGAAATTATATGATTTAATTCATTTTGTATATTATAACTATAACTTCGATTATAAAATGCTTGGATGTTTTTATCACCGATATAGTGATCTGTATCGGAAAGTTTTATTAACGATGTATCATTTTGTATTTCTATAATTTGATTAAGAAAACTTAGATATTGATTATAGTATTCTTTATTGTTGTCATAGTTTGATAATGAATTTAAAAAAGAATTTATATGTTTTTTAAATTCATTATTTAAATTCTTATGTTCACTAATTTTTCTAACTAAGTTTTGTCCATCTTGGTTTAAGTAATGTATTGACTTATTTATAAGTTCTTTTGATAAATCAAATTTTAATTCATTTTTTATTCCACAAGACGTTAATGTAATAGAAGAAACTGAAAATAACAAAAAAAGAGAAAGATATTTATTTTTTTTCATTATTAATAAAATTAACCTTTAATTATGTTCATAATAAGACAAAATTTCTAAATTCTCTTTTATGTGTTCAAAGTATCCGTCAATTAAAATCATAAGATTTTTATTTAATTCTTGTTCGTATATATTATTCTTCTTATTTTGCTGATAATTAGCATCGTTTTTCTGTTTTTTATCATAAAAAGCATCAGTATATTCTAACATATAGTGTTTTAGTTCGATAAGGTAAATATATAAAGTATATTCAGGATTAAAAAGAAATTTATAATTACCAAAATATATTCTATCGATGTTTGAATAGTCTGTTCTTAATCATTTCATTCAACGTTTTTTATATATTATTTCATTTTTATCATTTTTTAAAACAGAATTAAGATAACCTGTAAGTTCATAAACCTTGTTTATATCATCGAATTTTCTATTATCTCATGTTATTGTTTTTTTCTTATCATTTTCAAAAATATATGTTTTTAAAATAACTCATGGATTGTAATTATCATATTCTTTTTTTATTGTATTTGAATATTGTTTTTCGATATAATCTGAAAAAAAACTTTTATATGAAGAGACAAATGTATGATTGAGATTTTGAAAATTAGGCAAGCTATCTCTTTTTGCTTCTGGGTCTTTTCTTGGATACTCATCTATTTGTTTTTTGAGGAGATTGAAATCTAGTTTTTCTATTTTATTTTCATTGTATATCTTAAACATTTTGAAAAATTTTGGTATTCCAAACCCAGTTTTGTTTTTTTGTCTATTTATTCTTCAAATTTCACTTGGGAAAATTTTAGATCTATAATTAAGTGCAACATCTAAGTTACCTAATTTTGCTGTATTTGTTGATGCATAATTTGATGAACTTATCAGAAGTAATTTTGTTTCATTCAATGATAATTCTCTTTGTAATTTATGCTGTAATAATGAAATTAAACCAGTAATCATTGGTGCTGATTTACTTGTACCATTAAAATTCATTGCATAATTAATTTTCTCTTTTAAATATTCAGGTAATCTTTTGTTTATAGAGTTAATTTCCTCGCTTGAATAATGATTTTTATTATCTTTATTAATCTTTGTTTCATCTTCGGCTAAACTTGATCCATATGCAGAAATTAAAGGCAAATATGGAGATTTAGAATTACCAAACGATGTAAAATCGGATGGTTTATTATCATATGATACAGATCCTACATTAATTATATTTTCTTTGTTCTTTATGCTCTCTCATTTTAAGAGTCCACTAAAAATATTGCGAGAACTTATTAACTGGTTTCCGAACTCTCAATTATTAAAATCATCATAGGTATTGCTATGATAAATATAGTTATTCTTTTCGACTTTATTTTTCAAAAAGTCATATAATAAATAAATACCTTTTATGTCTTTTGAATTAGGATATAACTTAAAACTACTATAATGTTTTTTATAAATATTTTTTGCTACAATTTTAAATTTTTTAAAGACATTATTTCAATTAATGTCTATTAAATGATTATCTTTATCATTGATAAAGAAATTGTTTTTATCGAAATATGAATCCAGATTTTCTCATGCATCAACTGTTTCATCACTTGAATTTCCTGCAGAGAAGATAACTTTTCAGTCAAATATTAGTGCTTGTTCATTAATAGCATTTAATAAATTATCTCAGTTCTTTGTAATAGAGTGATTAAATTTCTCATTTGTATCAAAATAAAAATTAATTATCGCACTTGATAAAGCATAAAAATTTTGTTCATCATCTTCTTCTGTTGTATAATTATCTTCAAAACTTTGAACATCATTTATGAATAATTTTTTTATATTATCTGAAAAATTCAAAAAGTAACCATCTAATGGTGTATCTAATTGACCAATGCTTATATTAAAAATTTTAACACCATACCTATCATACATTCTTTTTAGAATATTATCATATGCCTTTTGTTTCCAAACTTCATCTCCTTTTGTTCCCACATCAAAATATTTCCTATCTGGTATATCAAAATTATTTGAAAAATAAATATCTGCATTTTTATTGATTCCAAAATCAGTACCAATAGTAGAAACAACATTTCATGCATGATTTGAATATTGATAATTATCAATATCAAATTTTTTAATTTTGAAATCAGGATTTTTTGAGAAAAGTAAATTTTGATCGACATTTCCTAACTCGATAATTCCTACTTTATCAAATTCATTTGTAAAATAGCTATTACCTCTTTCGTAGCGTAAACCGAGTTTATTGTAATATGGTACATACATATTAATCAATTTATTATAGTCATTTACATTTAAATTAATATAAGAATTATTATTAATATAAATTGATTCGTTATATTTTTGAGCTGATGTATTAGCAGAAACAGTTATTATTGTTGTGCTTACAAGACTGAAAAACCAATGAAATTTCTTTATATTTTTTTTCATATTAATCCTCTGCTGAATATCCTTTAATTTCTATATTTTTATTACTTGTCCATGGTTTATTATTTGGGTTATTATTTGTTTCTTTTTTTCATAAAGTTTTTGAATCGGCATATCATTTATAATAAATATTAAAATTATCCTTTTTATCATATAATCTCATATCAAAACTATCTGATGTAGCAAGTAAATTCTCTATATTGTTATTTATTGTGTAATTTCTTCAAAAATTATTTTCTATGAAGAATTTATATTCATTTTTCTTCATATTCTGTGTGTATAAATCATAAGAGTTAACAAAAAATATATTTTTTTTATTAGTTTTGTTTTCTATTTCATCTGTAATATCTATAACAAAAGATGATGATTTTGAGTTGTAACTAATATTTTCAGATTTTTTAGTGTGATTTTGCAAGAAAAAATCAACAAAATCATTTAAAAATCATTTTTTATCTATTTTATCTACATTTATGACTATTATGTTAGTGTCATTGTTAATAGGATAAGATTTGAAAGAAAGAAACAATTCACTATTTTCTAAATTATCATTAATATCAAATGATAAAATATGTCTTTCTTTTTTAGTATGATTTGTTTTATATTTAATGATGTTTTTTACTTCATTATAGTTAACTTTATATACATTAACATTTTTTATTTTATTTATTATGTTTCTTGAAAAAGCATAATTATTATTTATGTTTGTTAAATCTGTACTGTCAGTTAAAAAAAGATTAGTGCCAGTATCATTTTTAGCAGGATAAACCAAATTATTTTTCTTAATAAAAACATCTAGAGCCGGAAAATTACTTTTGTCATATTTTAGATATCGCTGATAGTAGATTCAGTCAATATCGGGCGTATCTTCAAAGTCATATTTATCTAAACCATATGTCCTTGAAATCTCTAACAAAGGTGGATATTCATTATTGTATAAATCATCATTGTGAATATAGTTTGTTATTGGTTTTTCTAAATAGTCAATACTATAAAGTTGATAAGAATTTAATGAATTGCTTAAAAAGTTTTTAGTTATTAAGTTTCTTATGCTATCTTGATATTCTTTATTTGATTCATCATTTAAAAAGTGATATGAATTATTAACAAAATTATAGATTTCTTTGTTAATTTCAAGTTTTGGGATACCTTTTATATTAATTTTGATATTTTTACTTTGTAAATAATTCATATTGTTTATATCTATCATCTGATTATTTTCATTATCATATTTCATTAACAAATATACAAAAGAAAGATAATTAAAATAAAGATGGTCACGTTTATAAAGCTTCAATTGATAATATTTATTTTGTTTTTGATTAAAACTATTTTTATGATATTCATTCATTTTATTGATATAATCCATAAGTAAAAATGAATATTTATTGTTATAAATTTCATTGGAAAATAATAAATCGACAAGGTTGTAAAATTTGCTATCATTATCTAATTCCATAGCTTTCTTTGTAGAATTTATTAAAAGTTTCCTTAAAATATCTTTCTTTATATTGTATGAAATATTTGATTTTTCATTATGTATGTTTTGACTTAGTTTTGCTTCATTATTTTGATTATGCGAGCAAGAAATTAAAGTTAACAAAGTTGGTAAAAAAAGTAAAATAAACAATTTTTTTATTTTTTTAATGCTATATTTTATCATAATTAAATTATATAAATTTTATTCAAAACGACTAGTTATTTACTAAAATAGAAAATAAATAATAAAAATATACGCAACTATTTACATAAAACAAATTATTTCTTATAAATAGTATCCTGCTTCGGAAATTATGTGTTTGAGTTGATTAAGCAACAATATATTTTCTGTTTGTGATACTAATTTGACATATTTTTCTGGTTGATAATATAAGTATCAATATAAAAGTAATTGTTCTTGGTTTTTTGTATCATTAAGATTATGATTTGAGCAAATAAAACCGCCTTCAAGGATGCTAAAATCAACAAGGTTCTTCCTTTGATGACATATTCTACATTTATTAAAACTAGGTTTTACACCAAAATATACACTACTTTGTGCATAAAAAACACATAAATATTTTTTTAAATTGTCTTTTTTAAATTTATCCATATTTAAAGTGTAAAAATTAAAAATATGATTTGGTATTTTCAAGTTTTTAAAGAGTTTGATAAGTTTTAGCAGAAAGATGTTTGTATCAGAACTGGTAATACTAAAAATATGCAATAAATTTACTCTTTTTAATCTACCTATTCTACCTTTTAATCTTGCGGAAAAATATTCAATTTCAACCAATGAACCAATTTGTAAGTTGCTACGATTTTTAGATAACTGTTTATTTAACCCTTGTGCAAAAAGAATTAAAACACCTTTATCGTTAAAAAAAGTCACATAAAATTCATTTTCTGATTTTTCAATAATTTCTAATACAATTGCCTTTGCGACTAAAAGTGCCATTCTGCTCCTTAATTTCTTAAAAAATATTAATAATATTATAAAATATAATCAATAATATTTAAGATATATTTGCATATTATATCGAAAGTAGGCATAATGGAATTGTTAAAAATCAAAGAGATGTTTTTAAAGATTGCTGAATCAATACCTGGAATTATGGAAATAAATCCACTTTCTGATGATGATATAGTTACAGATACAACAGAACTAATAGATCGTGTTAATATTATTCAAACACCGAAAGGATATAGTTTTTTTATCGCAGTTTCTTTAATAGCAGATGTTTTTGCAAAAGTCATCATCGCAGAATTTCATCAAAGGTTAGCGTTTGAAATGAAAAAAAATAAATTAAAATTTAACAAGTTAACAATATTCATTGAAGGGATTAAATAATGTCAAAAATTTTGCTGGATAGTAAAACCTTTTTACAAGGGATGCTCTCGGGTTCAAATGCATTAGTTAATGCTAAGAATCGCATTGATGCTTTAAATGTTTTTCCAGTCCCAGATGGAGATACAGGAACTAATATGTCATCGACAATTTCTGCAGCAATAGCTAAATTAGATGAATCTTATTTTAATTTACCTATTTCTGAAGTTACTAAGCAACTTGCCTTAAATATGATGTATGAAGCTCGTGGTAATTCTGGAGTGATTTTATCACAGGTTTTTAAAGGATTTTCGCTTGCTTGTTCTGGTTTAGCATCCTTAGATTTAAAACAGTTATTAATCGCCTTTCAAGAAGCAACAAACCGTGCTTATAAATCGGTTTTTAATCCCACTGAAGGGACAATGCTCACTGTTATCAGAGAAACATCAGAAAATTTAAATCAAGAATTTTTGAAAGCAACGGAAGTGAGCTTGCTTGATTTTTGAACTAAGGTTTTAGATTTTTCGCGAAAGAGTTGTGATGAAACACCAAATAAATTAAAAACTTTACGCGAAGTTGGGGTTACTGATAGTGGCGGAGAAGGTTTATATATCATTTTTAAAGGTTTTTTTGAATATTTAAAAGGAAACCCAGTTGAAAAAAGTGAAAACGGAGATGATATATCGGTTTTGGTTTCAGATAGTGAAATATATTCAGGTGAATTTGGTTACTGCACTGAGGTTTTAGTTGATTTAAATAATCCACATTCTTTTGATAAAAATATTTTTTCAAAACAAATAGAAGAAATAGCAAACTCACTAGTAATAGTTAACGATGATAAATTGTTAAAGGTGCATGGTCATACAGTTAAACCTGGAGAATTTTTAACTCTAGCACAAAAATACGGTGAATTTATTAAAATAAAATCTGAAAATATGACTTTGCAAGCAAACAATTCCAAATCAATTTATGCAAAAACATCTGATGAAATGGCTGAATGTGGACTTGTATCATGTAATTTAGGTAGCGGAATAATCAAAAGAATGCAGGAATTAGGAACTGATTTTGTAGTTGAATCTGGACAAATCCAAAATCCATCTGCTCAAGATTTAATTAATGCTGTTGCTAAGGTAAATGCAAAAAATGTTTTTATTTTACCTAACAATTCTAATGTTATTTTAGTAGCACAACAAGCAGCGCAAGTTGTCACAGATAAAAATATTATTGTCATTCCAACAAAGTCCCAAATTCAAGGTTTAACAGCAGTTTTAAATTTTAATTCAGAATTTAGTGCAAAGGAAAATGAAGAATTAATGTTAGATAGTTTATCTGATGTGCAAACTGGTGAAATAACTAAATCAGTTCGTAAAACAAAGATAAATAATATTGTTATAAGAAAAGGTGATTATTTAGGTATTCATGATGGAAAAATAATTGCTTCAGAACGCTATTTAACAATAACTTTTAAAAAGTTAATTTCTAAGATGGTAAAAAAACAATCTCAAATGATAACATTATATTACGGAGATGATGTTGATACAGCAACACTTTTAGAATTAAGTAATTACCTTGAAGCAAATTATGATTTACAAATAGAAGTAGTTGAAGGTAATCAACCTAATTATCAATTCTTAATAGGAGTTGAATAATGAAAATAGTTTTAGATGCAAATGGATTAGATTTAGGTGTTAATGTTGCTTATAATGCAGCAGCAAAATTTGTTAATAATTATCAAGATGTACAAATTATTTTAGTTGGTAACTTTGATAAATCTATAAACAAACACCCGAATATCCAAATAATTTATAATCCAAATAAACCAAGCGATCCAAGAAATATCCGAGCAAGTTTAAAAGAAAATAATTCGATGAATGCAGCAATTAATATTATTAATGAAAATAAAGCTGATGGAGTGATTTCAGGGGGTGATTCAGGAAGTTATATTGCAGCACTGACTTTTAAACTAAAACGTATTGATAATGTTTCTCGGCCTGCTTTTATGCCGATTATTACTTGTTTGAATGATGAAAAACTTTTATTATTAGATGTAGGAGCTAACCTTGAAGTAAAATCCGAATATTTATATGAGTGAGCAAAATTAGCATCAGCATTTCATACAACAATGTTTAATAAGCAAAATCCAACTGTTTCACTGCTAAATGTCGGGGTTGAAGAATACAAAGGCTTGCAAGTTGTTAGAGAAGCACAAAGTTTAATAGAATCGGATCAAAAACTTAACTATATCGGTTTTTCTGAAACACGAAACTTGCTTGCAGGAAACATAAATGTAGGATTAATTGATGGATACGGTGGAAATTTAGTCATTAAAAGTTATGAAGGTGCTGTTATAAGTTTCAAACAAGCAATTAAGCAGCGAGTTAAACAAAGTTTTTTTGCTAAATTAGGGGCATTATTATTAAAACCTAGTTTTAAAAAAATAGCACAAAAACTTGACTTTCGAAATGTTGCTAATGCATGAGTTTTAGGTATCAATGCCCTTGCATTAAAAATCCATGGTGCAGCAGATGAATTATCTATTTATATAGCACTAAAACAAATGCATAATGCAATTTCTAAGGATTTATTGAATAAACTAAAGGTAGCATTAAATGTTTAAACAACAACATCTCATTGATTTTTTGATTAATATCGGAATACAACCAAACCATATAGAATTTTATCAACTAGCAACTACTCATAAATCATATAACACACATGATAAAACTAAGTTAGAAAATTATGAAAGGCTTGAATATCTAGGGGATTCGCTGTTGTCGTTTATGATAGCAATTTATGCATATAAAAAGTTTCCCAATAAATCACAAGGTGAACTTTCGCGCTGGAGAGCATCAGCGGTGCAAACCGAAACCTTAGGAGCAGTTTCTAAAAACATTGGACTTTTAAAATTTTTAAAAACTGGAAATGGACAAATGCATACAGATGTTTTAGATTCACCAAAAGTACAAGCTGATATTTTTGAGGCTTTTCTAGGAGCAATTTATTTAGATCAAGGGATGTCAAAGGCTTGATGATTTGTGCAAAAACACCTACTAGCAAGCAATATAAGTGTAGATGGACATCATATATTTCAAAGTAACAAGGATCCTAAAACACAACTTCAAGAATATTTTCAAAGCATTAGTAAAAACAATATTCATTATATTTTTGAAGAAAAAGATAAGCTTTTTATAGCTAAAGCCGTTCACGAAGATATGATTTACGGAATAGGAAGTGGTGCTTCTAAAAAAGAAGCTACGACAAATGCAGCAAGAGCAGCCTTAAATAAAATGAAAATGAAGGGAAATGATGAAATTAATTAAAATAGAAGCATTAGGATTTAAATCTTTTGCAGATCCAATTGTATTACACTTTGATGGTGGAGTTGCAGGTATTGTAGGACCCAATGGTTCTGGTAAAAGTAATATTAACGATGCAATCCGCTGAGTTTTAGGGGAACAAAGTTCAAAAGAATTACGTGGTGATTCAATGGAAGATGTTATTTTTTCTGGTTCAAAAACTGTGCAACCGATGCAAAAAGCACAAGTAACATTGACTTTTGATAACAAGGATCGTCTTAGTTCGGTTGATTCAGATGTTATTTCAATTACTCGTGTTTTAGAGCGTGGTAAAGGGATAAATGAATACTATATCAATAACCAAAAATGCCGTCACAAAGATATTAAAGCAATTGCTATGGAAACAGGAATAGGAAAAAGTTCGTTAGCGATTATTTCGCAAGGAACCGTTTCGGATATAGCACACTCATCTGATGAAGATCGCAGATTAATTTTTGAAGAAGCAGCCGGGGTTTCTAAATATAAATTCCGTAAAGCAGAAGCAGAAAAAAAACTCGAACGAGCCCAAGAAACCTTAGGAAAGGTTGAAGTATCAATAAAGGAATTAGAAAAACAACTTACTCCATTGCGCATCCATGCTGAAAAAGCGCTAAAATACAAAAAGATGGCTGAAGAGTTAAAAAGTGTTGAAATAGGCTATTTAGCACACGAAATAAAAAAACATAGTGAATTAGTTAAAACATTAACAGAAGATCTTTCAGGTGTTGATGAAACTGATAAACAATATAACAGTCAACTTGAGGAATTAGATATCAAAATTAAAAATAAACGCGATGAAGTTATTGAAATAAACCGTAAGTTATCAAGTGATTCGGGTAAAAAACAAGGTTTATCAGACCGCATTAATAATATCGAAAAAGCCATTTCTGCAGACCGGGCTCGTCGTGAAATGATTGCCAGTGGACAAGGAAATTTCGATGAAAAAGAGCGTATTTCAGCGATTTTAAGTGAATTACGTACTTTGCAAGAAAAATATCGTTATTTAAGTGAATCGTTATCTGAAATGGAAACTAAACGAAATCATGCAACTGAAAATATTACTACATTAGAAAGTAAAATTAACGATGGTAATATAAAAGTCAAGGATTTAGAGAACAAATATACTAAATTAATTTCAAAACTTGAAATTCTTGAAGAAAAGAAAAATAATTTTACTAACTTATACAAAGGAACAAAAACAGTTTTAGAAAATAAAACATTACTTAAAGGATTTATAGGACTAGTAGCAGATTTAATAAAGATTCCTAACGAATTTCTGCCTGCCCTAGAAGCAATTTTGAAAAATGCTGCACAGCATATAGTAGTTGATCATTCTGATACAGCTGTTAAAGCAATTAATTTCCTTAAAAAAAATAACGGAGGTCGTGCAACATTTATTCCTCTTGCTTCAATTAAAGGTAAGTTTATCCGTGATGATTATTTATTAGTGGTTCGAAATCACCCTGGTTTTGTGGGTGTTGCTAAAGATTTGGTAGAAATTGATAACAAATATCAAGTGCTAAATGAATTTTTATTAGGTAATGTTTTAGTTGTTTCTGATATTAAATCAGCCAACGAAATATCAACAATTATTGAAAAAAAATATATGGTAGTTACCACAGATGGTGACATCGTGCGTGTTGGTGGAGTTATGGTTGGTGGAACTGTTGAAGCTAGCGAAGATATTTTAGGTCTTGATCAAAAAATTAAAGAACTTAAAGACTTGATTCCAGGAATTAAAAATGTTATCGCACAAACAACAAAAACTATTTTAGAAGATAACGAAAGTTTACAACAACAAAAAACTTATCAAGCTTCTTATAACTCACAATATCTTAATTTATCATACCAAGTTAAAGATACTTTCGGTAAAATTGAAAATTATAAATTACAAACACAAATTTCATCTGCTAATAACGAGCAAATCAGCGAATTAGATGTTTCTGAACAAACTATTGCGCAACTACAACAGCAATTGCAACTACTTGAATTTGATATCAGTTCAAATACACAAATAAAAGAAGCACTTGATGCAAAAATACTAAGTTGAGAAGAAGAATACAAAAGAATTTCGAAATTACAAAAGACTCTTAATGAATCATTTCGTGAAAAAACTGCTGCATTTGAAAAATCTAAAAACTTACTCGAAAAACATAAAGAACGTCTTAGTTCACATTATGCATTAACTTTAGAATATGCAATTGAGAATTATCCATTAAATATGTCACCAGTTGCTGCCGAAGAATTAGTAAAGGAACAGCGTTATGAAATTCAAGAACTTGGAAATGTTAATTTAGAAGCCATTGAACAACTACAAGAAGTTGAATCACGTTATGAATTTAATACCAAAAACCGTGATGAAGTAACCGAAGCAATACGTTTATGTGATGAAGCGATTTCAGAAATGAATAAAAAAATTGTTGCTCGTTTAACTAACATAGTAGATGATGTTAACATTGAGATGCATAAAGTATTTTCATCAATGTTTGGTGGAGGAAGTGCGGAAGTTAAATTTATTGATCCGAAAAACATTCTCGAATGCGGAATTAGTATTTTTGCTCAGCCACCAGGCAAATCTGTTAAAAATCTTAAATTATTTTCAGGTGGAGAAAAATCATTAATTGCAATTTCATTATTATTTGCAATTTTAAAAGCTCGTCCATTACCACTTTGTATCTTGGATGAAGTAGAAGCGGCTTTAGATGAAGCAAATGTGGTTAGATATGCTGAATACTTACAAGAACTTAAAAAACAAACCCAGTTTTTAGTTATCACACATCGCCCAGGAACAATGTCAAGAGTAGATGCTTTATTTGGCGCAACAATGCAAAAACGCGGAGTTACTAGCTTTTTCAGTGTTAAATTAGAAGATGCTAAGAAATTAGCAACCCAAGAAGAAAATACACCAAGTGTATAATATATAAAAATCCTTCTTTTTCTTAGATTTTATTTAAGAAAAAGAAGGGAAAATTACAACAAAAACAACATATTTTATTGCAAAATTTTTAATTATTTCATATTTTCTTATCAAAATATGAAATAAAAGCAATTTACCACAAAAACGGAGAAACAAAATTATTTTTATCCGTTTTTTTTTTTTTTTTTTTGGAAAATTTAATAAACTTATAATATGAAAATGAAAAAGAAAATAAAGACATTACTAGCAGCAGCTGGTTCATTGGGACTATTTGCTGCTATTAGTGCTACAGGTGTAAGTGATTCATCAGCAAAATCTGCTACTGAAACTCCTGCAAGCACCCCAACAAGCAATCCAGTAGTTGCTTTACCTGACTACAAAGTCTATCCAGGTGTGCAACAAATCAATTATGGAGGAAATAATACATATTCATTAACTGATACAGTAAACATCGTTTATGATGATAGTGTATCAGAAGCTACAATTAAAAGATTTGAAAATCTTTTAAAATCAAAACATATTTCTAATATTACTCGTAGCAAAAATTTATTATTTGGTAAAACCAATATCTTAATTGGTATTAAAGGTGATTCAGATAATACTGTTGATAACTTATTAAATACAGTTGGTATTAGTCCAAGTGAGTTAAAAGATAGTTCTTCAGATAATGCTGCAGATTTATTTAGTCAAAATGATGCATATTATCTAAGATCATCAAATAATTTTATTACATTGTATGCTAAAGATGCTGATGCAGCATTTTATGGTGCCACTACTTTGTGACATATCTTTAAACAAATTGATGGAAGCCAACTTCGCAATTTCACCATTAAAGACTGAGCTGATCGTGAAATACGTGGACTGTCACTAAGAAATACTTCATCAATTAGCACCCTTGCATCCAAATTAGATTTAATTAACTATGCTGGTTACTTAAAATACAACAGATATTACTACCAACCACAAACTGATTTAAAAACCACTACATTATGATCATCTTTATATACCCAAGATGAATTAAAAGATATTAAAACATTGATTAAAGCAACTTCAGATAATGGAATGAAATTTGTATATTTTATTAATCCATTTGTAGGTTCTGATAAAATCACAGCTGCAAATATGAATGATAAATTACCTCTTTTAAAAACTAAAATACAACAACTTTTAGATGTTGGTGTTAAAGATATAGTTATTGCAACACCACTTAGCAATGAACCATTTGCAGATGCAGTTTCAACTACTGGTACTTTATCTCAATCAGATTACACTACTATTGGAAATAAACAAAAAGCATTTTTAGATGATTTAGTTAAATGATGAAATGAACAAAGTAAAAGATATGATGACTTAGATGCAAAGATTGGATATCTTGATTATCGAAACCGTTCAAATCCAAAAAATGGAAGTACATCCCTTAAAAGTTACTATGATCAATTCAATTCAAATGTACAATTATATATAGATTCTGGAACTGATTGACCAAATATTGATGGTTCTAATAACTTTACTGCAGGAAACAAAAAAATAATTTATATTCAAAACTGACATAAAGGTGAAAGTAGTTTAGATTATCTGATGTTAGGAATTAACCAATTCTGATTAAAAACCTTACAAGATATAAGTGATAATAATCCTAACAAAAGCAATTATAAGTTTGCTAAAATTGATGGAATCGCAATTGATCCAAACCAAATGGAAGGACCTTCAAAGGTAACTTTATTTGATTTTGCAGATTATGCATGAAAACGTTGAGTAAATAACAAATTAACTGATTCAGATTCGTTAAGAATTGAACAAAGAACCCATCTTAATGCTTTAAACTTTGCAGTAGACCAAAGTTATAATGATCCACAATTAACAGATGCTTTATATAATATTTCAACTCACTTTTATAAATTATATTGAGACTTTAACCGAACCTGATTATCTAATGGAAATTTCAATTATAACTTCAAAGGATTTCCAGTTGAATCAACTGATATAAACTCTGCACCTAACTTTTATTTAGGAGGAATCGGTGATTCAATTCGTAGAGGAATCGATTCAGTTTCAAGAAGTGATATCAATGGATTAAGAGCAAAATTATCAAAACTAGT
Source organism: Mycoplasma sp. 4013 (assembly GCF_054353875.1). NCBI lineage: Bacteria > Bacillati > Mycoplasmatota > Mollicutes > Mycoplasmatales > Mycoplasmataceae > Mycoplasma > Mycoplasma sp. 4013. The sequence continues at coordinate 153,652 of NZ_JBTHHK010000002.1, forward strand.
AGATGATATTAATTATGTATTTTTAGCGGCTGGTAAAAGTCAACTTGTTTTACAAACAAAACCTTGATTGCAATCTTTATATGATTTAGCTAATGCGGGTATTATTGCTTTAGATGCCACAACTGCTTACAAAAATTTTGACTTTGTAGTATTTGGTAAATTAACCCAAGAAGCAAAACTTGTCTACAATCGCTCACAAACATATAAAACTATGATTAAGGGTGCTTTAAAAGCAATTCAAATAAGTGATTCAGATTTGAATAACTTTGTAAGTAATTTAACTGATTTTTTAACTAATTTACATAATAATGTTTTAGCAACTGCGGATAATTCATCATTAGGTGCGGTGCAAAAAACATTCTTTACTAACCTAGGTCGCGATGGTAGAGCCGACTGAGATCCAAGTCATTTAGAAGCAGATAATAGTGATTCAACATTTACTTTTGATATTAGTTCCGATGGAAAATACAAAAGAATGAAAAAGGGTGATTATTTTGGATACCAATTCAGTCGTCCAATAACCTTACATAATGTATATGTAAAGATGTGATATGAAAAATGACGTTTATTATCTAAATTAAAATTACAATATCAAACATCTGATAAACCAAATCAATGACAAGACTTACAAGAAAATAAAGGTGAAAAAAATATAGATATAACTAATTTAACAGTTTCTTCTAATAATCCACAGTCAGTTGCAGGTTCTGTAAGTGATCCAACCGCAACATGAGGAACAACCGAATTAGGTGAAAGCGGGATTGCAAATGTAACAGCAATTAGAATAGTTAATAATCAAGATGATTCAACTAGCGATAATATGCTTTCACTAGTAAGTTTTATTGTTAATAAAGATGAGACAGTTAATTATGCACAAGATTTAAATCCATCAATTTCATCAACTGATTCTAATTCAAAAATTACCCTTGTGCAAGCATCTGAAAATGTTAATGATAAAAATTCAACATCTGCAACAAATGGGTTAGTGCTTCAACTTGCGAACAATACTAATTTATTATTTGACAATTCAAATGGTACAGCAAATGGAATTTATTTACAAACTCCATCAGGTGGTTGACAAGCAAATCAAAGCATTGGATTTAAACTTCCTGAAAAAATGAATATTACCCAACTATATTTATTCCAAACCTATCAAAATGCAGGTGATAGAATGAATGATTTTGCAGTTGAGTATCTAGATGGTGAACCAAGCACTGGTGAGTGAAAACAATTTGGATTCGGGCACTTAAATGGTTCTGCAATTCAAACAGTGTATGGAAATGCTACATTCCAATACTTTAGATTAGTAGTTAAAGGAACACACGATAAAGGAAGTCGTTGAACTATCGGTAATATCCAACTTGAATCATTAAGTAATGAAGCTGATTTAAAGTTATTTCCGACAACTGGTTTAAATCTTGTTTTAGATTCAGCAATTACTAATAACAAATTATCAAATTTAACCGATTCAAACGATGCCACCTTTGCATCATTTAAACATAATACAACAGGTTCAACACAACAAACTACAATCCAAGATAACGATTATTTTGTAATTAATTTCAACCGTCCAGCAAAAGTAGCAGAAGTAAAGATAAAACAAGATCCACAAGCAAAAGTATCTGATATTGAAATCCAAGGGCTTGTTAATAATGAAGTATTTAATATCCCATCTGATAGATATTCTACCACTAAGGATGCACAAACTGGGGAAGTAACTATTTCAATTAATGATCATTCAACAACAACTTCTGGTTCTAGTAATCAAACTACTGCAAATTACAAAGAAGAATGAACAGGATTAAAAGTTATTGCTGAACATGTAGTTGCGCAACCGCAAGCAGTTGCTGTTTCACAACAAGCAACTGATAGTGAACCATCAAGTCAGTCTCAACCACAACCAACACCAACAAACACATTAACACACTGAAACATTAAATCAGTAGATATTATCGAAAGACGTGTTAATATTTCTAAATACTTATTAAATCATAATGGTTCTTTATCAACAGGTTTCGATGGAAAAGAATTTGATTTATATAATAAAGAAGGAACACATAACACTCCTGTTACTGTTGATTTAAAACCAAATGATTCAGTAGGTATAGACTTTAATTCTGTTTATAAATTGACTAGTCTTTCTAGAACATTTAGTGTTGCTGATCAAACAAGCCATAAAAATGTTGTTTCGTCCGAAGAAAGTAGTTCTGGTGGAGAACAAAATTCACAATCACCTGCACCTGCTGCTTCATCTACTTCAAAAGCAAAACAAGCAGCAGATGAACAAGCTTCAGGGACTACTGAAAATTCAAAAACTATGAATACTGATTCACTAAAAGATATTAAAGTTCAATATTCACTAGATGGTTTCCACTGAACTGATGTAGCAATTAATGCAGACAATACTGATGTATCTGTTGCTAAAAATGCAAGATTTGTTCGTGTAATAAATACAGGTAGAAGTAATGTTAATTTATCATTTACTAATTTAAAAGCAAAAGTTACACCTGTGGTATATACAGTTAATGATGATGATCGTTTCGATACCACTGGATTAACACCAAAAGATTCAAGTGAAGCTGTATCTGCGGTTGGAATCGATGATGCTCATAGTCCAGAAAAGATGATTGATCGTGATGCAACAACTTTCTATCAACCAAAAAACCCTAATTCACAAATTCTTTATCGAAATGAAAAAGGTTACTTTGATAATCTTGATTTAAGAATTATCACTGATACAAGTTATCCAGATGTTAGTGTATCTGCACAATATTTTGATACAAAAGATAACACATTAAAATATAAAAAACTAGGTGAATTATCTCGTAGTGATACATCATTTACCATTCCTCGTGATATATATGTTACTGGTATTCAGATTACATGAGGAAAAACTGTTCCTAAAATCACTGAGTTATTCGGATTCCATAATAAACAACTTAATGCAACTGATAAAACTCAATTAAGTGCTTTAATCACAAAAGACCCAGATTACATAAGTCAATGAAGCAAAGAAGATCAAGACAGATACAATGAACTTAAAGCACAAGCAAAGCAAATTGTAAGCAAGGACTTTCTTGCTACCCAAGAACTAGTTGATACAGTATACTTTAGTATGCAAAATGTTATTAAATATGCAAAAGTTACTTTAACACCAGATCAAGTTGCTAGTGCTTCAGCGAATGTAATCAGCAATGCTGATAACCAATATACTGATCAATCATATGAACAATACCAAGATGCAGTGACAGCATTGCAAAATGCCGTTGCAGATCCTAATAGTCTAACTGAACCAACATATAATCAATTATTAGCAAATGTAAAAACAGCACAAGATTCATTAAAACCATCTGTATTTGCTCGTGATTTAGTAAAAAGAGATTTTGATACATTTGAAGATATCAAAGCACAATTAACCCACTACAACCCACAAGCATATGCTAAGTTAGCAGATTTTGTTGAAGCAAATAAAGATAAAGTTAATTCGCCTGATACCAAGGTTACTGACTTAATAGCAATTAACAAAGAGTTTCGTGCATTAATGGATTCGGTTAAATCACAATTAACAGAACGTGGTGCTAAATATCAAGACTTTGTTAAAGAAGCAGACAAATTAACTGATATAGCATTAGGATACCATCAAAGTTATCCATCATTATATAATCAACTTAATAAAATAATTTCTGATCAAAGAAATATTGCTTCTAATCCAAATGCAGATTCAGCAACTATTGATGCTTCTAAAGCTGCAATAGATGCTGCTATAGCACAAGTTCAAGCAAATATTGATAAACAAAATGCTGCAGTTGCACAGTTACAAAAATCTAAAGTATCAAATGAAAATGGTGTGTATACTATCGATTCATATAGCACATATACATCAAAATACAATGCATTAGCTGATTTATATAAACAACGTGCTTTTACAAATGATGTTGCTGATAAACAAATTACAGATGCACAAAAAGAACTTGATGATGCAACAAATGCTTTAGCATTAACAAATTCTGATGTAGCAAAAGCAGAAGTAAAAAGTATGCTTAATAATTTATCAAGCATTTCAGGTGTTGATCAAAGTCTTTTAAATGATTTGAAAACAAAAGCAAATAAAGCAAATATTTCAGATGATGAATTAAGATCATTATTATCTGATTTAAGAAGCGCAATTGTTGATCAGGATGAAAAATCATTAAATAATCTTAAACAACAAGCAAAAGATGCATTAGCAAATATCACTGATGCTGGTGTAAAAGCAGATTTAACTAAACAATTATCTGATGTGCAAAGTGTCTTGGATGTTCAAAAGTTAGTGCAAGCAATCACCGATGCACAAAATGCACAAATTGCTTTAGATGCACAAATTGTTAAAACAAAAGAAAAATTAACATCACAAGCGCAAGTTATTACTGATGCTACTACTAAAGAAGCATTTATTAAAAAAGTTAATGATGCAAATTCATTAGGTGTATTAAATGCATTAAGTAATGAATTAATATTAGATTTAGCACCAGTAGAAACTACTCCAGATGCTGCAACAAAAGCAAAAATTGATGAACTTAAGAAGTTAGCTGAATTTTTACCAACCCAAGAGCAAAATGATTTTCTAACTCGTTTAAATTCTTATGGAATAAAAGGGGTATCATTAAACCTTGATGCAATTGAAAATTCATTATTAGCAAATAATCCAAAATTAAAAGAAAAACTTGATGCACAAAGCAAACTAGATGCATATAACCAAACAGTTGATAAATTGAATAAATACATTTCATTGCTTCCACCAAAACTAGCAGCTGATTATCAAGAAAGATTAAATCCAGTTACTGATAAAGTCAAAGCATATGAAAACCTTTATAATTCATTTGTTCCAGAAGAAAAAGCAAACTTAGATGCGTTAATTGAGCAACTTAAAACTAGAAAAGATGTTTTATTAGAACTTGCTCAATCATTACCACAAAGCAATCAAGCAGATATTATTTCATCATTAAACGACATCAATGTATATGGTATGGATGATCAAGCAAATGCTAAGTTGGACGAAATTTATCAAAAAATGGTTACAATTCGTCCAAGTCTAACTGATACATATACAAAACTACAAGCACAAAATCAAACAAAGAAAAAGATAGATAAATTAACAGATGATTTAGTAACAATCTTTGATTTAAATCCATTAAAAGATTCACCAGTGTTTGTAAATTACCAACAACTTGCAAAACTATATGCAAATGATGTGGATAAACTTACTGGATTAAAAGATGAAATCTTAACTAAATTCTCTGATATTAAAACAGGATTCGAAGATAGACAAGTAAGAAAAGCAAGAGCTAAATTTAATGATATGGTTTCAGGTTTAAATGACCAATTAAAATTAGCAGCAAAAGCACAAGAAGAGTTACTTGATCCAAAATTCAAACAATTAACAGACCTTAAAAAAGCAGTATTAGGTTCAAATGCACAACAATATATGGATGCAGTCGATGCAGATGCACAAAAACCAAGATTATTAGATTTAATTAAGAGTCTTGATCAAAGCAATCAACAAGATTTGATAAATAAGGTTAATGCAGCAGCTACAACTGAACAACTTGATGCTCTTAAGAAAGAAATATTTACTTTAAAACCTGAACTTAAAGATATAGATGCAAAAGCAAGTTTTGATATTCTTAAGGATCAACTTGTAAAAATGATTGCAACCTTAGCACCTGATTTACAATTTAATTACTATAAACAACTTAATGAATTTAAAGATCCAAGTCAATTAGCAGATTTAAAAGCGTTTAAAGACAAGTTGTTATTTGATAATGTGGATTTAGCAGTTGCACAAGACAGCAAATTAATTTATGATGCAATTAGCAAATACTTGCAAAAAAATGACAGTCCAACTAATAAAGAAAACTTGGATAAATTAAATAAAATTTATTCAAATACTAACCCACAAGTTGATTATGTAAATAATTTATATAACGAACTTAGTCAAAACTCTCTTGTTAAAGCAAAAATAGCTCAAGAGCAAAAAGCTCAATCATATACCGATGCTTTAAATAACATCAATGATTTAATCAACATCCTTCCTGCTGATAAACAGACAGATCTTAGAGCAATGCTTACTGATAGTAAATTACTAAAAGCAAAACAAACTGTAGCATTAGATAATTTAGAAAATAAATTAAAAGAAATTCCAGCAGTGCAAAAGTTATTAGAAGATCAAAGTTATCAAGCAAATCGTGCTGATTTAATGCATATTATTTCATTTATTGATGCTTCTAAGCAAGTTGAATATATATCACAAATGGATGCATTAGGACCAAATGCTACCCAACAACAATTTGATAGCCTTAAAGCAAAAATATATTCTGAAATTTCAGGATTACAAAAACAAGTTGCAGATAGTGATCAAGCAGCTAAAGCCGCAGCCGATGCTAAGAGTTTTGCTGAATTTAAGATTGCTCTCGATGCGCAAATCAGAAACTTACCTAAAGCAAAACAAAGCAGTTACTTAGATGCATTAGCAGCATTAAATGCTAAATCAGATGCAAAACTTGCTGATTATCAAACACTTAAAGACAAATTATTAAACGAAAACGCTGATTTAAAAGCTTCTGTAGACCAACAACAAGCTAAAGACCAATATCAAGCAACCTTGAATAAACTTACATCATGAGTAAATGCATTAAAAGGTGATGATAAAATTGCAGCCAAATCCGAATTAGATAATCTTGATAACGATGCAAAATTATTAGTTTACACTGATGTTAAAGCAGATGTATTGAAAGTAGATCCTCAAGCCGAAACTAAGCTTTCAGAGCAAAAGGCACAAGAACAACAACTTGATAAGATTAAAAAACAAGAACAAAAATTAGCAACCTGATTATCTGATCCAAGTATTTCAGATGTGCAAAGAAGTAAATATCAAGCCCAACTCGCTAAGGTATCAAGTAAAGATTACAATGTATTAGAATCAGATTTAAATGATGAATTAGATAATAGTAGTGTTGCTCAAGGAAAAATGACAGAAGCATTGAATAATGCTGTTAGTCAAGCACAAGAAGAAATTAACAAACTTCCTGATACAGATAACAAAAAAGCAGACTACCAAAACAGACTTAATACATTAAAATCAGGTTCATATAGTTTAGAAAAAATTGCTAACCTTGAAACACTTAAAAAAGAAGTTGAAACTGAAGTTTCTAGACAGCAAAATGTAAAACCAGAGCAAACAAAACCTCAACCTAAGAGCAATGGTGGAGTAATTGCAGGAGTTGTTATCGCTGTGTTAGCATCATTAGCAGCAATTTTAGGATTAATCTTCCATCTTAAACGTCGCAAGAACAAAAAATAAACATAAAAATCGCTTATAAAAGCGATTTTTTTATTAAAATATCAAAAATTATTAGTAATTAATAAATATTATGATAAGATAAATTAAGTATTGCAAATTTTATCTAAATTACATTATCAAAAAAAAATATTTTGAAATATGAAATATTGTGATATAATAAATAACGAAGCATTTAGATGCTTTTAAAGTTCTTTGAAAACTAGATATAAAACATGACAGTCAATTTTTTCGAGAGTTTG